>NZ_JBALQK010000129.1:5835-28839 GCF_036965845.1 Bacillus sp. JJ1127
AAAATGGATTTATATAGTAGAAAAAGGATAGGGCACCCTATCCTTTTTCTATTCTATGAAGTTAAAGAGAAACGTCCTTTTCTTGCTGCTTTATGTGTTTTAGTAAAATAAAAGATAAACAAGCAGAACATAAAATAAGAAAAGAAGCAATGATATAAATAGTACGTACACCGAAAATATCGGTAATAATACCAACGCTTAGCATTGATAGACCTGAAGCGGTTGAAGTAAGTGTACCGTGAGCGGTGTACATTTTTGATAATAAAGAAGGTGTTACACTGGTTTGTAAAACAGTTGTTTGAGAAATATCTCTAATTTGATAAGACGGTCCCATTAGCACACAAAGAAATAGTGCAATAAATCCGTTACTCGTTATGCCATATAAGAAAGTAAGTACACTGAATATAAGCGATCCTATAGCCATTGAACGTATTAAGTTATTTTGAATATACGTGCTTATTCGCCATACTAAGAGGCCGCCTAACAATGTTCCAATATAATAACTCGTATTAATATACCCCCACCATTCTTCTCCTTTATGTAGAGCGGTCGTTACATATGCCATGGTAACACCGCCAATCCAAACTGTTCCGGCAAATGTTTCAATTAAATCCATATATGTAACTGTACGGAGAGAGGGGTGCTGGAATAATAGTTTCCAACCTTCTATTAATGCAGCGGATTTGGAGACAGATTTATCTGAAGTTCTTTCAACTTGTATAGAACGCAATGAAACATATAATGTAATACATCCAAAAATCATTAAAATGTTATTGAAGATAAGTGTAGAAGTGGCCCCGATGAGAAGGACAATTATACTTGTAAAGGAATAAGCAGCAGCTTGAACGATTTGTGTTGAAAAAGAAAAGACACTATTTACTTTTACTAACTTTTCTTGTGGTGTTAGGCGTGGAATAACAGCGTATAATAAAGGAGAACTCCAGCCACCGCATAATGAAATGAGGATAACGAAAGTTAAAAGAACAGTAACGTTTGATGATAAAATAGGAAATAAAATCGTTAAGAGAATTAAAAAGATTGTTTTGATCCATTGTAGTGTAAAGAGTAATGAATAAGACGGAAAACGATTCATTAGAAGTGGTGCAGATGTACTAGCGATTAGGTTTGTAATAACTTGTAATAATGGAAAAAGGGCTGTGATAGTAGCTGATTTGGTTGTCATATATATATGAGTAGTAAGAATCATAACATAAACAACATCAGCGAGAGTAATACACACTTTAGACATCCAATAAAAGGATAAGGATTGTTTGTGCAATAAAGCTGCCTCCTTTGAATAGTTATTTTTTCTTTATATTTAATATAATCTGCAAAATAAATTTTGGAAAGAATTTTATTTTTGTAACTTTTACACAAGGATTTTCATGTATAATAAAGAATATATTAATATACTATTTTATTAATACCCATTGCGACAGTGAATATGTATAATAGCTTCTAGTAATGGACCCCGAATGGAGTAGGTGAGTGTAATTTTTTATCTGCTATTGATGGTTAGTCTTCACGGATTAAGCTTTTATGAACAATTATTTATCCGTTTACACAAGTCTACCTTGTTTTCTCTGAATCTTTAGACGGGGGAGTTGCTGCTCGCGAATAGCGGGATAAACAATTCTTTTTCTCATATACATGTAGAAAATAGAAAAGAAAGTGAGGGTGGCATATGGATGGATGGGTAGTTTGGTTTATTATAGCTGGAATTTTATTTATTGCAGAGATGTTATCAATTACTTTTTACATGCTGTGGCTCGGAATTGGAGCTGTTGTCGGAGGTCTTATTGCACTATTTGCTCCAGAGGCATTATTTCTACAAGTTGTTGTAGGTGCAATTGTGAGTTTAACTTTAACTTTCTTTACGAAAAGAATCTCCAAAAACTTTCGAGAGGCAAAAGGATTTACCGACACTGTCGATAAACTTGCTGGTAAAAAGGGTATCATCATGCAAGCGATTACAAGCGAGGAAAATGGGATTGTGAAAGTGGATGGAGATATTTGGACTGCTATTTCAGATGTCCCCATTTCTGCTGGAGAAAGAGTCATTGTTATAAAGAGGAGCAGTACTGTTTTATATGTGAAAAAGGAGAGTGAATAAGGATGGTAGCATTAACATTAACGATTATTTTCGCATTAATTGTCGTTGTATTTGTAGCGTTAGCAATTAAAATTATTCCACAGCAAAAAGTTGGGGTTGTTGAAAGGTTTGGTAAATTTCAACGTATTATGCATCCGGGGTTAAATCTTTTAATCCCAATTGTAGATCGTGTTCGCGTATACCATGATTTACGTATTCAACAAACGAATGTACCACCGCAAAAAGTTATTACAAAAGATAACGTACAAGTAGAAATCGATACAATTATTTTCTATCAAATTGTTGAACCAGAACTTGCGACATACGGTATTTCAAACTATGAATACGGTGTTCGTAATATTACTTCTGCAACGATGCGTCAAATTATTGGTAAAATGGAACTGGATGAAACATTATCTGGCCGTGAGAAAATTTCAACAGAAATCCGCTTAGCGCTTGATGAAGCAACAGAAAAATGGGGCGTTCGTATCGAACGTGTAGAAGTGGTTGATATTAATCCGCCAAAAGACGTGCAAGCATCGATGGAAAAACAAATGAAAGCAGAGCGTAATAAGCGTGCGATTATATTAGAAGCAGAAGCGGCTAAACAAGATAAGGTCCTTCGTGCTGAAGGGGAAAAGCAAAGTAAAATTTTAATGGCTGAAGGGGATAAAGAAGCACGTATTCGCGAAGCAGAGGGTATAAGAGAAGCAAAAGAACTAGAAGCACAAGGGGAAGCAAGGGCGATCGAAACTATTGCGAAAGCGGAACAAAACCGTATTGAATTAATACGTGAAGCGAATTTAGATGAGCGCGTTCTTGCTTATAAATCATTCGAATCATTAGCTGAAGTTGCAAAAGGGCCAGCTAATAAAGTCTTCATCCCATCAAATGCAATTGAAACACTCGGCACACTTGGTGCAATCGGTGAAATTTTTAAAGAAAAACAAGCGAAGAAATTACCTTCTTCTGATACACCAAAAGAACAATAGAAACGAGAAAGAGAAATGGGCTGCCATTTCTCTTTTTTTTAGGGGGATTCAATGAAACGATTTTTACATGTTTTAAAGATTTGTATGGTGGGTGTATTTGTTTTGATTTGGTGTTGGGTAATGAAAGATATCATTTTCAATTCATACTTAAATTATTCTGTTTGGTTACATTGGCTATATAGTATTTGTTTCTCGTTAAGTTCTATCAACGCGTATAGATCAAATAAAAAGGTATTTGCTTTCCTATTCTTTTTAGCAGTTGCACTAAATGTAATCAGTGTATTGAAAATGTATATTACATAAAGCTTGTACATATCAATGTATAAAGAAGGTGATACATTGAAGAAGTATGCAACTCGTATACGTGGGAAAAAATTACTACTTTTTATTTTATCTTATGCATTTGTAATAGTAGCAACGGCGTCTATTGTGACTTCGCTTTTACATACAATGAAATCTTATTATGTGAATCAGTGGTTTGGGAAGGTCTCGATGCAAGGTTTTGTTCGAATGTTGGAAAATGAAAATCATTATTTTGCATTTGATTATTTTAAAACAAATAAGCGAGAATCAGTTGGGAATTTGTTATTTTCTATTGCGACGGATCTTAAAATACAAGATTTAAGAACGTTCGTTGGGAAAGAAGTGCCTGGGATGTCAAAGTACTATTCTAATATTATCGTAGCTGGAGAAGGAACAGATTATACGAATATTCCCAATGAATCTAGTGTGCCAATTGAAGAGGTAACGAAAGAACGTGAAGTAGCGAAGGAGAAAGTTAAAGAAGCAGACGAAAAGAATCCTGTACAAAAAAATAAAAGCGATGTAAAAGGTGAAAGTGCTGTATTTATTTATCATACACATAGCTGGGAATCTTTCTATCCATTATTACCTGGAGCGAAAAGTCCATCGAGTCCAGATGTAAATGTTTCGCTTTTAGGAGAGCGTCTAAAAGAACAATTAGAGGGACAAGGAATACCAGTTTTTCATGATAAAACAAATATGGGAGATTTATTAGCGAATAAGAAATTAAAGTGGTATCAAGCATATAATGCATCTCATGGTTATGTGAAAGAAGCGTTAGCGCAAAATAAAAAAATTATGTTTCCAATCGACATTCATAGGGACGATAGGCGGAAGGATGTCACGACAAAAGTGATTAATGGAAAATCCTATGCAAGGTTATATTTTATAATAGGAATGGAAAACGAAGGGCATTCCAATAATGAAAAGATTGCAAGAGCGATAAATTCATATCTAGATGAAAATTATTACGGATTAAGTCGAGGGATTTTCCCAAAATATAAAAAGGATGGAAATGGCGTTTATAATCAAGATTTATCAAAAAATGCAATGCTTATCGAAGTTGGTGGCGTTGATAATACTTTAGAAGAGCTATATAACACGATTGATGTACTCGCTGAAGTGTTTAGTAAATATTATTGGGAAGCAGAGAAAGTGAATGGATGATGTAAGAGGGATAGGGAACTGTCCCTTTTTTACATGTTCCTTAAAAAATTTAGTAGAATTTCATAATGTGAAATAAGGCAGTAGTTTCGAATAGGGATTGGTTTATAATAATTAAAAATTCTGTTAATTTAAAGAAGGGCAGAATTTCTAAACTTATTTGTATAGTAAATTTCAAAATGTATATATTGGAGGGGAAAAAATGGCGATTCGAACAGGGGCTCAGTATATTGAGGGATTAAAGGCGAGAAATCCTGAAATTTGGATTGGGGGAAGAAGAGTAACAGATGTTGTAAATGAAGATGTTTTTCGGGAACCGATTCTACAAATTGCTAAATTATATGATATGCAGCATGATCCTAAATACCAAGACAAAATTACCTATATATGTAAAGAAACAGGAGAACGAGTTTCGAATGCGTTTTTAGTTCCGAAAAACTATGAGGACTTAAAAGCACGTCGTGAATTATTTGAAGTATGGTCAAAGGCTACATTCGGTCTAATGGGTAGAACACCAGACTTTTTAAATGTTACAGTTACTTCAATGGCGAGCAATGCATGGTTTTTTGAAAAATTTGATTCCTCATGGGGGAACAATATAAAAAATTATTATAAACATATACGTGATCAAGATTTGTTTTTAACACATGCGATTATCAATCCACAGAATGATCGAAGCAAAGCTTCATATCAGCAAGAAGATGAAACGATGCATTTAGGTGTAGTGAACGAAACAGAAGAAGGAATGTATGTGAGCGGAGCTAAGATGTTAGCGACACTTGCACCAATTACGGATGAAGTGATTATTTATTCATATCCAAGTTTTAAACCTGGTGATGAGCGTCATGCAATTTCTTTTGCAGTTCCTATTGATGCGCCAGGGTTAAGAATCTTTTGTCGCGAGCCAATGCAAGATGGAAAACGCTCCTTGTTTGATCATCCGCTTGCATCAAAGTTTGAAGAAATAGATGCACTCCTTGTTTTTCATAATGTGTTTATCCCGTGGGATAAAGTGTTTATTTATCAAAGTGTCGAGGCTGGAAATCAACTGTATCCAAAAACAGGAATTGGACATCAACCGGCACACCAATCGGGAGTCAGAGGATTAGTGAAACTTTCTTTTGCCGCAGAAGTAGCTATAAAGCTAGCAGATTCAATTGGAGTAGACGGCTTTTTAAATGTACAGAATCAGTTAGCAGAATTAATGCAGGATGTAGAGACAATCCGGGCACTCTTGCAAGTAGCTGAATATGAGTATGAAATGAATGCATACGGTGAAGCTATACCTGCAAGGTTGCCACTTGATACGATACGCAGCTTATTACCTAAAATGTATCCGCGTGCCATTGAGATTATTCAAACCATTGGTGCGGGTGGACTTCTTATGTCGCCAACCGGTGCTGACTTTATGAATCCTGAGATTCAAGATGATATGCATAAATACTATATTGGTCGTGAAGGAGTATCTTCAGAAGAGCGCGTTCGGTTGTTTAAGTTAGCTTGGGATTTATGTGGTGAAGCATTTGGACAACGTTTATTACAATATGAGCGGTATTACTCTGGCGATCCAGTTCGAAAAATGGGTATGTTTTATAATGCATATAAAAAGCAACAATCTTTTTCGCTCGTGGACAGTGCTTTGCAAACGAATGCGTCTGAGAATGCATTAAGTTAATACTAAAATGAGTACGCTTACATTTTAGTGAATAAGGAAGGAGCGTTAAGTAAGTATAAAGAATTTTACTGTTAGGATGAAAATCTTCTTATATGTTTTAGCTATATATGGAGGGCAAGTTATATGTAACTGAAATAGAGGAGGTAAGTGATTTTGATAGCATCTATCAGTAAGATTTGTAAAATTCTAAATTGTTTCACGAACGATGATCCAGTTCTAGGAAACTCTGAAATTGCATCGAAATTAAATATGAATCCAAGTACGGTTCACCATCTTGTCCGTACATTGTGTGAAGAAGGAATGTTAATTCGAGATGAGCAGAGAAAATACCGATTAGGTTGGAAATTGTTAGAGTGGGGCAATCAAGTGATGTTTCAACAAGAGATATATAGCGGGGCGATTCCAATTGTTGAAGAACTTGTAAGGAAATTTAATGGGACGGTGCATATCGGTATGTTTGACCGTGGAGATGTTGTATTTATTTTGAAAGTTTCATCAAAGGACTCTGTTCAAATATCAACTCATGTCGGATCAAGAAAACCTGCATATTGCACAAGTACAGGAAAAGTTCTTCTTTCATTTAATCCTTCTTCTTTAGAATATACTCCAGAAAATGGGCTGTTGCCTCGAGCGCCAAACACAATTACTTGTATGAAGAGATTTCAAGAAGAGTTACAGACAATTCGTAAGCAAGGTTACTCCATAAGTGATAATGAAAATGAACATGGGTTATATGGCATTGCAGCTCCTATTCGTTCTTACACTGGGAGGACCATTGCGGCTCTTAATATTGTTGGTCCGAAAACGTATATGCAAGGAAGCAATAGCCAAGTCATGATTCAAAGTGTGATGAATACTGCAAATTTAATTTCAAAGGAATTTGGTTATTTAGACATTTAACCATAACTGTAAAAGAGAGGTGAGAATCATTTATATACATGATCATAGTGTACCTGAATTAACAAAATCGATTGTTTCTATTGGAGCATTTGATGGTGTGCATAAGGGACATCAGGCCGTTATTAGAAATGCAATAGAGAGAGCAAAAAAATTAAAGATTACAAATGTCGTGTATACATTTGATCCACCACCACGTTCTTATTTTCAGGGAACACAAGTGCTGACGCCAATTAATGAGAAGTTAAATCGATTTCAGGAACTAGGTGTTGAGCATGTAATCGTTATTCGTTTTGATGAGTCGTATGTAACGAGAAGGGCTAGTTACTTTATTCAAGAATTACAAAGATTATGCCCAATTGAAATTTATGTTGGAGAAGATTTTCGATTTGGAAAAAATCGCGAGGGTGATATAGACCTACTGATGAAATACTTTGATGTTTCTATCGTCGAAGAGGTTTGCTGTGAAGACGGTGAACGAATTTCTTCCACGAGGATCAGAAATCATTTATTTCAAGGAGAATTACAGAGATCTCATTCACTATTAGGGTGGCCTCTCAAGACAATATAAATGGAATGAACTATAAGGAGGAAAAAGCATGTCAAAAACATTACAATCTTTTAATTTACTAAAATGGATTGATGAAAATAAAGAGTTATTAAAACCACCAGTAAATAACAAAGTAATTTGGCAAGACTCGGAATTTATTGCCATGATTTTAGGAGGACCTAATAGAAGACGTGATTTCCATGTGGATCCTTCAGATGAATTCTTTTATCAAATAAAAGGCGAATGCTATGTGGAATGTATTACGGAAGAAGGAAAACGTGAAGTCGTGACAGTAAAAGAAGGCGATGTATTTATGCTGCCAGCTATGGTACCGCATTCACCACATCGCGTTGCAGACACATATGGATTAGTAATTGAAAGAAAACGTAACCAAGGAGAACTTGAGGATTTTGTATGGTTCTGTGATGAGTGTAACCATGAAATGCATCGTGTACGGGTTCAATTAAGCGATATCGAAAAACAAGTGAAAGAAGCAATTTATAGCTTTAATTCAAATAAGGAAATTCGTGCATGTAAAAACTGTGGACATATTATGCCTGAAGAAGTGGAGGAATGGAAGTGCGAATAGATTTTCATACACATATTATTCCTGAAACATTTCCGGATTTTGAAGAGAAGTTTGGTGGTGGCCGGTGGCCGATATTAAATCGGACTTGTACATGTGGTGCAACCATTATGGTTGGAGGGAAGAGCTTTCGCGATGTGACAGACCAGGTATGGTGTCCAGAGAAAAGAATTGAAGATATGAACCGTGAAGGTGTTGATATACAAGTATTATCACCAATTCCTGTTACATTTTCCTATTGGGCAAAACCAGAAGAAGCGGAAAGCATGGCGCGTATTCAAAATGATTTTATTGCAGAAACAGTATTGGCATATCCAGATCGTTTTGTTGGGTTAGGAACAGTACCGATGCAAGATGGAGAAACGGCAGTTCGTGAGATGGAGCGCTGTATAACAGAATTAAACTTACATGGAATTGAAATTGGCACGAATGTCAATGGAAAAAATTTAGATGATCCGTCATTTATTGAATTCTTCCGAATGGCTGAAAAGTGGCAAGTCCCAATTTTTATTCATCCATGGGAAACATTAGGTCGTGATAGAATGCCACATCATAATTTTATGTATACAGTCGGAATGCCAAGTGAAACGGCTCTTGCCGCAGCCACACTTATATGGAGCGGGATAATGGAGAAGTTTCCTAAGCTGAAAATTTGCTTTGCTCATGGTGGAGGTTCTTTTCCGTATATTTTGCCGCGATTAGATCAAGGATGGCAAGTATGGCCACATCTGAGATTAACTACATATCCTCCGAGCCATTACGCAAAGAAATTTTATTTCGATTCTCTAAACTATGATCCAATTAATCTTAAATATATGATTGAGAGATTTGGACATGAAAAGATTTTTATGGGGTCGGATTATCCGTTTTTACTACGAGAAATTCAGCCAGGTAAAGTAATTGACGAGACACTTGAGTTATCAGAGGAGCAAAGGGAAGCGATGCTTGGCGGAAATGCAGCGAGTTTCTTAAATATTGATATAAAAAAAAGAGGTGTAGTATATGCAGAAAGTACAAACACCAGAGAGTAAATTAAATGAAATGGGACTCACACTACCAGCTATTCGTCCAGCGGTAGGCAATTATGTAAGTTGTGTAAGGGTCGGAAACTTATTGTTTACTGCTGGACAAGGTGTTGACCAGTACCATGGAAAACTAGGTAAAGATGTATCAGTAGAAGATGGATACAAGGCAGCAAGGCAGTCTATGTTGAACTTATTAAGTGTTGTAAAGCATGAACTCGGTGATTTAAATAAGGTGAAACGAGTTGTAAAATTGCTTGGTTTTGTGAATAGTGCAGAAGATTTTATCGACCAACCGAAAGTAATGAACGGTGCATCTGATTTATTAGTCAATGTTTTTGGGGAAAAGGGAAAGCATGCTCGTTCCGCTGTTGGAATGGCTCAACTACCGAATAATACAACAATTGAAATCGAGATGGTTTTAGAAATTGTGGAGTAGGAGGTAAGGAATATGAATAAAGAACTATTAGCTGAAAAAATGAAAGTAAAAGATGCGAAGTTATTTATTGATGGTCAATACGTCGATGCGATGTCCGGTGAAACATTCGATACATTTAATCCATCGACAAATATGAAACTTGCCTCTGTTGCACAAGCAAATGAAGAGGACACGAAACGAGCGATAGACGTGGCAGAGCGTACATTTACAAGTGGTGTTTGGAGCAAAATGCCTGTGGAAGAGAGATCAGAAATTTTATGCAAAATGTCTGATCTAATTATAGAAAAAGTAGATGAATTAGCATATATAGAGACACTTGATGTCGGAAAGCCAATTAAAGAGAGCCGGGGTTTTGATATTCCACGATCTGCTCATAACTTTCGTTTTTTTGCTGAGATGGCAAAGTATATGGTGCATGAACATTATGATAAACATAATTTTATGTCATATGCAAAATATGCACCTGCAGGAGTAACGAGTCTAATTATTCCTTGGAATTTACCATTTATGCAGATGACATGGAAGGCTTCAGCTGCATTAGCATCTGGAAATACTGTGGTTGTGAAACCAGCATCATATACACCTCTGAGTGCAGTCATGCTCGGTGAAATTGCGAATGAGGCCGGGCTACCTCCAGGCGTACTTAATATTATTACAGGGCCAGGAGGTACGGTAGGGAAAAAAATGACGACACATCCTGCTGTAAGACGTATTTCATTCGTAGGAGAAAGTAATACAGGGAAAACAATTATGCGGAATGCCTCAGAAAACTTAATACCAGTTTCGTTAGAATTAGGTGGGAAATCAGCGAATATTGTATTTGAAGATGCTGACTTAGATGAAGCGGTACAAGGGTCAATTGAAGCAATTTATCGGAATCAAGGAGAAATTTGTTTAGCTGGTTCAAGATTACTTGTACAGGAAAGTGTATATGAGCAGTTTCTAGAGAAATTTGTAACAGCAGTGAAAAAGATAAAAGTGGGAGATCCTCTTGATGAAGATACAGATATGGGAGCACTTGTTTCAAAGTCACATCTAGAAACAGTTGAACAGTACGTGGAAATAGGTCTTTCAGAAGGCGCAAAATTAGCTCACGGTGGAAAAAGAATCGAGAGTTTAGCACAAGGGAACTTTTATGAACCTACTGTATTATATGATGTTGATAATCGTATGCGTGTAGCTCAAGAAGAGATTTTTGGTCCCGTTTTAGTTGTTATACCATTTAGAACAGAAGAAGATGCAATTCGTATCGCAAATGATTGTATTTATGGTCTAGCGGGAGTTGTTTGGACAAATGATCTTAGAAGAGCACAGCGAGTTGTTTCGCAAATTGATTCGGGATTACTATGGATTAATTGTTGGTATGTGCGAGATTTGCGTACCCCATTTGGTGGTTCTAAGGCAAGTGGTATTGGCCGAGAAGGTGGACGTCACAGCTTTGAATTTTATACAGAAGCAAAGACAGTTACGATGAAATTATAAAGTGAAACTTCCATCAGTGGAATGGTATTTCCACTGATGTGTTATAAATATAAATTTAAAAAATGAGGTGAAATAAATGCAAGTGTTAATAAAGGAATTAGCAGATGAACTTATGCAGGCAGAACAAACGTGTAGGCCAATTTCGCCCTTTACGGAAAGGTATCCAAATCTATCAGTTTCAGATTCATATAACATTCAGCTTGAAGTAGTGGGAAGAAAGTTAAGACAAGGCCGTACAGTGATTGGGAAGAAAGTTGGACTTACGAGTAGTGCAATGCAGCAAATGCTTGGGGTAGATGAACCAGATTACGGACATTTATTAGATGATATGAAGGTAGAAAGTGAAAGTATAATTTCGGTAGATTCGTTTGTATCTCCAAAAGTTGAAGCGGAAATTGGATTTGTTTTAGCTGAAGATTTGAGTGGACCTAATATTACATATGTAGATGTGCTAATGGCGACGAAATATATTGTACCTACACTTGAAATTATTGATAGTCGTATTGCAGATTGGAAGATTAAGCTTGCCGATACAGTAGCGGATAATGGCTCTTCTGCAAAAGTAGTTGTTGGTGACAAGTTTTCTAATGTATCTGAAGTAGATTTGCGTACAGCTGGAATGTCGCTGTATAAAAATAATAAATTATTTGCTACAGGTGCAGGGGCAGCTGCATTAGGACACCCTGCACAAGCTATTGCTTGGTTAGGTAATAAACTGAGTGAATTTAATATTTCATTGAAAGCTGGGGAATTAATTTTACCGGGTGCATTATCGGGTGCTGTTTCAGTTCAATGTAATGATGTCATTCAAGCTGACTTTGGCTCTCTTGGTTCGGTGTCTATTAAATTCGTATAGTTTTATGGTTGTGAAAAGGAGGGAATATATGTGGGGAAAGTGAAGGCGGTTATTATAGGTTCTGGAAATATCGGTACGGATTTAATGTATAAATTAAGAAAAAGTGAAGTAATTGAAATGACTGCCATGATAGGAATAGATTCTGAATCAGACGGATTAAAGCGAGCAAAGGAAGAAGGATATGAGATTTTTGATAATGGTATACAAGCAATTATTGAGAATCCTAGCATAGCAGATATTGTATTTGATGCAACTTCAGCCAAAGCTCATATTCGTCATGCGGAAGTCTTAAGAAAATTAGGGAAGCTAGTGATTGACTTGACCCCAGCCGCATGTGGCCCATTTGTTTGCCCAGCTATACAAGATAGTACTCATGTAGAAATGCGAAACGTCAATATGATTACATGTGGAGGGCAGGCAACAATACCAATTGTTCATGCAATCAATGAAGTAGCGGACGTTACGTATGCAGAGATAGTTGCTACAATTTCTAGTTTAAGTGCAGGCCCAGGTACGCGGGCAAATATTGATGAGTTTACGATTACAACAAGGCGTGGGATTGAAGAGGTTGGAGGAGCAGATTGTGGGAAAGCACTTATTATATTAAATCCTGCAGATCCGCCCATTTTAATGAGGGATACAGTATATTGCGAAGTTAAGCATATGGATGAATTCTCCATTAAGCAAGCAATTTATAAGATGGTTGAAGTAGTTAGGTCGTATGTTCCGGGGTATTCTTTAAAACAAGAGCCAATGTTTGATGGGAACCGTGTGACTGTATTTTTAGAGATAGAAGGAGCCGGGGATTACTTTCCGCCGTATGCTGGTAATTTAGATATTATGACAGCAGCGGCATTAAAAGTCAGTGAAGGCTTTGCATCCCGAATTATTGCAGAGCAGAAGCGAGGTGTGATGAATGAAACGAAATAGTGATATGCCAATTAAAATAACGGAAGTTTGTTTGCGTGATGGAAGTCATGTAATGAGGCATCAATTTACAGAGGAACAAGTTAGGTCTGTAACTAGGTCGTTAGATGAGGCTGGTATGCATCATATTGAAGTAAGTCATGGAGATGGATTAGGTGGCTCTACTCTGCAATATGGAAAGTCATTGGTAGATGAAATGAAACTCATTGAAGCGGCAGTTGAAGAATGTAAACAGTCCAAGGTAGCTGTTTTACTTATTCCTGGTATTGGTACAATCCACGAATTAAAACAAGCACGAAGTATTGGAGCAAATCTTGTTCGTGTAGCAACTCATGTAACAGAAGCGAATGTTTCGGCGCAGCATATTCATTTTGCACGGGAATTAGGTATGGAAGTGTGTGGATTTTTAATGATGGCACATTCTGCACCAATTGAGAAATTAGTAGAACAAGCAAAACTTATGGAGAGCTATGGAGCACAAGCTGTATATGTGACAGACTCAGCAGGAGCTCTATTACCACACGAAGTACGCGAGCGAATTCAGGCATTACGTCAATCTCTAAATATTGAAATCGGGTTTCATGGTCACAATAACCTTTCTGTTGCAGTAGCGAATACGATTACTGCAATTGAAGAAGGAGCAACCCGTATTGATGGAAGTGTCCGTTGTTTAGGAGCAGGAGCTGGGAATGCGCAAACAGAGGTACTACTAGCTGTATTGGATCGGATGGGATATAAGCTAGATATAGATTTGTATAAAATGATGGATTTGGCAGAGGATATTGTTGCTCCTCTGTTACCAGGGCCGCAAGAAATCCAAAAAGGTAGCCTTGTAATGGGATACGCGGGTGTCTATTCAAGCTTTTTACTACATGCTGAGAGAGCAGCTCATAGATTTGGCGTAGATGCTCGTGATATTTTAATAGAACTTGGAAGAAGAAAGGTAGTTGGCGGTCAAGAGGACATGATTTTAGATGTTACAGCCGAATTAGCAAAAATAAAAGCGGGGGTGTAAAAATGGCTTTAGTTAAAGGAGTGGATTCAGAGATTATTGAATATTTACTTCAAGCTGAGAGGGAACGAAAAGAAGTGGTAAAAGTAACGGATCAGCATCCTGATTTAACGGTAGAAGATGCTTACATATTGCAAAAGCAATTAGTTGAACAGAAGATAAAAGAAGGATCTAAACGAGTTGGTGTAAAGCTTGGATTAACGAGTAAGGCGAAGCAACAAATGATGGGAATTGATGAAGCAATTTACGGTTATTTATTACATGATATGTTAGCATTTGAATGGGAACCAGTAAAGTATGAAACAATGATTCATCCAAAAGTAGAACCAGAGATTGCCTTTTTAATGGGAGAGGATTTGCAAGGTACAAACGTTACAGCGAATGATGTGTTAAAGGCGACAAAATATGTTACGCCAGCTTTGGAAATTATTGATAGTCGTTATTTGGATTTTAAATTTACATTGCCTGATGTAATCGCAGATAATTGTTCATCCTCAAAATTTCTATTAGGAAGTAAATGGGTGAATGCGGAAGAAATAGATTTAGCTAGTACCGGGATGGTCATGTCGAAAAACGGTAAAATGGCTACAACTGGAACGGGGTCAGCTGTACTTGGGCATCCGGCAACGGCAATTGCTTGGGCGGTAAATAAGCTTGGTTTACAGAATGAAGGGCTTAAAAAAGGTGATATTGTGTTAAGCGGGGCACTATCTGAAGCGATTGCTTTCAAAACTGGTGACGCTATTATTGCGCAGTTTGACGGTTTGGGTAGTGTATCGATGTTTTGTGAATAAAGGGTAAAGCGAGAGATGGGTATGCCAATTGTACAAATTCAAGTTATTGAGGGCAGAAAACAGGAGCAGATTCAAAATCTCATTTCGAATGTTACGGATGCAGTCGCAAAAAGTTTGGATGTGGAGACTGAACGTGTACGTGTACTAGTAAATGAGATTCCGGGTTCACATTGGGGTGTTGGAGGAAAGACAAAAGGTAGTGTGGAAGAAAAATAATATTGTTGGGAATAAGCGATTCTTATTAGGAATAAGAATCGCTTATTTGTTTGAAAAATCAGAAATAACGTGTTAATATTTTTCTTTGTTTAAAGAGGATAAGGGAAAGAGGGGACAATATGTATAAGATTGTATTTTTTGATATTGATGGTACGTTATTGAGTGAAATTGACAGAAGTATCCTTGCGAGTACAAAAGAAGCGATTGGGAAATTGATTGAAAAAGGAATTATAGTAGTAGTGACAACAGGGAGACCTTACAATTTATGTGTAGAATTTAAAGAGATGGGCATAGATACGTTTATTTCTGCGAATGGTGCTCATATAAAGTTTAATGATACAGTTATACATAAATCAGTGCTTTCGAGAGAAATAGTTCGTGATATCACAACTTTTGCTGAGTTAAATGGTCATGGTGTTTCTTATTTTACAGAGGAATTTGCAATGAATGGTATGGCTTCTAATGATGAACGGGTAATGAAAGCATTAAAAGAGACTTTAAATCTGCAACAATATCCTGAAAGAATGCAATCACTTTCAGAAGAAGTTTATTGCGTGTGTTTGTATGCAGATGAAACAGAAGCTCAAAAATTTCTAGAAAGATTTCCAACACTCAAATTCGAACGTTTTCACGGTTACGTTACGAATGTACTTGAAGATACTGAAGTGTCTAAGTTAACGGCTATTAAAAAGGTGTTGGATTATCTCAATATTTGTAGATCGGAAGCGATCGCTTTTGGGGATGGTGGAAATGATATTGATATGTTGGAGTATGTAGGTTTAGGAATTGCCATGGGGAATGGTGGGGAAAGGCTAAAGCAAAAGGCGGACTTCGTTACAAAAAAGGCAAGCGAAGGCGGAATAGACTACGCATTAACGAAATTTGGTATCATTTAAAGGACAATCACCAGTTAAGTAATTTTAATTAAGGAATTCTTCGTGTTCTTATTGATTTCTTTATTCGAATGAAAAAATCATTCGAATAAAGAAATTTTGGGGTCCTTAACATGTTCAACTAATAAAATATGAATTTGTCCACGATGATGATAAATGTGGGAAACAATTTCAAGTAGCCACTCGAATCGAGAATAAGAAACACCCCAATATGCGGTCATAACTTCAGCTAGTTCATTATTTGAATAAGATAAGAACGTTTTAGAAAGAAGTGCATATCCTTGGAGTAGCATTTCTTTCATTTGAGGAATTGTTTTTGATGTTTGTTCTAAATAAAAGGTATTTAACTCTTCTTGTGTAGCGCCATTTAAAATAAGTAAATCAGCATGACAAATCAGTGAGAGATGAGTACACATTTCAAATAGCGATCTTTTGTTTTGCAGTCGTTTAATTTGTAAATCTTTTTCGTCGAATTGATTAAGTATTTTTATAAATGTATCAATGGCAACTTTAAGTTGATGCAGCGCAGCTTGAACAAACATTGTAATTCTCCTCATTTTCATATATAATAGTGTCTTAAGAGTATTATATCATACTCAAAATTCCGAAAATTCTAGTAGTTTGACTAAAAAAATGAAAAATATTATATTGTAAAAGGTCATATTAAACGAGAAATAGAATGGAAAGCAATTATTGAGTTAGGAGTTTAGATCGATGAGTTCGATATATGGAAGAGATACAATTGTTGAAGTGAATTTAGATGATGTAAAACATAATGTGAGAGAATTTAAAAAACGTGTGAATGATGAAAATATTAAAATGATGGCAGCTGTCAAAGCAAATGGGTATGGTCATGGATCAGTTGAAGTGGCAAAAGCGGCAATTGAGGCAGGAATTCATCAACTTGCTGTAGCATTTGTAGATGAAGGAATTGAACTGCGCGAGGCAGGAGTGACTGTACCGATTTTAGTTTTAGGCTATACGCCAGTGGATGCTGTTAAAGATGCGATTGAACATGATATTATGACAACGGTATATAGAATAGATGATTTAAAAGGTATCAACGAAATTGCCAATCAGCTTGAAAAGAGAGCTCGTATTCAGGTGAAAATCGATACAGGAATGAGCCGGATTGGTCTACAAGAAGAGGAAGTCTTGCCGTTTTTAGAGGAACTAAAAAACATGAAATATATAGAAGTAGAAGGTATGTTTACACATTACTCTACAGCTGATGAAGTTGATAAAACGTATACAAATATGCAAATGAGTTTATTTGAGAAAGCTGTAAATACAGCAAAAGAACTAGGAATTCATCTCCCGTATATCCACAGTTCAAATAGTGCGGGATCAATGGAGCTTGGTAATACGTTTCAAAATATGGTTCGTGTTGGAATTGGGATTTATGGTATGTACCCTTCAAAAGAGGTAGATCATACAGCTGTGTCTTTAAAGCCCGCATTATCATTAAAGTCGAAAGTAGCTCATATTAAGCATGCGAAAAAAAATCGTGGTGTAAGTTATGGGAATACGTATGTGACAACGGGTGAGGAATGGATTGCGACTGTACCAATTGGATATGCGGATGGTTAC
Source organism: Bacillus sp. JJ1127 (assembly GCF_036965845.1). NCBI lineage: Bacteria > Bacillati > Bacillota > Bacilli > Caryophanales > Bacillaceae > Bacillus > Bacillus sp. JJ1127. The sequence continues at coordinate 23,326 of NZ_JBALQK010000129.1, forward strand.
AATCGTCAATTATCTAATAAAGGATCTGCACTAATTAATGGAATTCGTGTGCCGGTTCTTGGCCGTGTTTGTATGGATCAATTAATGCTGGATGTTACAAAGGCAATGCCTGTACATGTAGGAGATGAAGTAGTTTTCTACGGGAAACAAGGTAAGGAAGAAATTTCTGTAGAGGAAATTGCAGATTTACTAGGAACAATTAACTATGAAGTGACTTGTATGTTAGACCGAAGAATTCCACGTGTTTATAAAGAAAATGGTGAAATAACTACCGTGGTGAATATATTAAGAAAAAATAAATGAGGAAAAGGCTGAATCATATTGTTATGATTCGGCCTTTTTACGTATTAGTTCACTTTATGACATATAAAGATCATTCTATTTACACCATGAGATTGGATGTTTTTAAAACCGGCAGATTGCAGAGAAGAGATAATGTCTTCTTTTGGATAACAAGCTTCTGTGAAAGAGAAATCGCTTCTCCTCCAAATATCTTCTCTATCATATTTAAAAAGTATAAAATCCATCCTCCCTATTTTTTGTATATGATCATAACTGGGATTTACTGTACATATATAATTAGGTTCTACAATATGAAATGGATTTTTCCAGCCGTCAATAAATGCATTTTCCATATTGACATCAAATGCGAAGATACCATTGTTTTCTAGTATAGAGTAAACGTTACAGAATACATTTGTCAGTTCTTCTAAATTCATAATATGATTTAAGCTATCTCCAACAGATAGGACGTAATTAAATTTTTCTTCAGTACTAAAAAAACGAGCATCGTCTACGATGAAAGATGCTTCGGGTACATTTTCGCGTGCGTGTTGAATCATTTTGGATGATCCATCTATTCCTGTTACAGTGAACCCTTTATCAACTAGTTTCCTTGTAAGATGACCAGTACCACAGCAAAGATCTAACACATGAGCATTTTGTGGTGCGTTGTGCAAAAGTAGTTTTTCATACGCAGGGTAGGCTTGCTCAGCAAAGTGTCCCCAATGCTTATTATAAATAGATGCGAAAATATCATAATCAGAATAAATGACTTTGTTTGGCATATGTATCCTCCTTGTATTCCGCCAAATTATAATTGTTCGTAAAGTTTTAGAGCATTGCGGTTTTTTGTTTCAACTTCTAATCCAATCTTTGTAGGTCATTCAGCGACTAGTGTATATACGATATATTCTAGGATGTTTCTTCTGTATCCTTTTTCTGGATAAAAAGGATGCACAGCGAAGCCAGATAGGGGTAGTGTAATTCTTACCGACTGCTTATCATTTTAACCGAGAAGCCCCCCTCCTCTAAACCAAGTGAAGGTGGGGGTAGTTCAATTTCAATCGAGCAAGCAATGTTTTCACTAGCAATTTTCTATATTGTTACGAAGATGATTGATTTCATATTAGATGGCATTAATCAAGGCAAGAGTGTCATGATTATTTTGAGTAAAAATAAAGAGATTGGTGAATTTCTTATGAAGGAGTTGCAACTTTCTGTTACGTATCTACATGGAGAAGGTGGTTTTTTAGGAGAACACCAAAGAATCATTTATTGCATTACAAACCGCTTTATTTATCCAAAGATGAAAGATCTCGTTCTCTCTGTAGATTCAAGTGCCATAATTGAAGCTTCTTATTCAACGGAAACAACTGGTGTTAAGCGTCCAGGGATGTCAACATGTTTAGGGAAAACATTAGAAAAATAGTGTGTAAAAAGTAGCTTCACGCAATTATAATTGCGCGGAGCTACTTTTAGTTTGGAAACCAAGCTTCTTTCAGTAATTTTACAACAGTTTCAATACAATTTTCTTGAATACCGCCGAAGCCGAGTAATACATATGATTCCTTTCGTAAATCATGCACGGAATCGTATATAGAAAGAGGATACAGTTTGATTCGTTTTGTTGCGGCAGCGTCAATAAGTGCTTGTTCGGTCATGCCGTTATGAACATGCAGTACGATATGAAGTCCTGATTGTTCCCCGAGTATATTAACGCGAGTCCCCATTTCACTCGTGATGGATGTAACTAACGCGATGTGTTTTCTTTTATATAACGTACGAATTCGATTTATATGCCGATCCCAGTCTCCTTTTTGAATAAAGGTGGCAAAAGCAAGTTGTTGCATCGTTGAAACAGTTTGTTTAAAGATGCCCCCGAGTTCTTTATACGCTTGTAACAGATGATTTGGTAATACGATATATCCCATTCGTAAAGAGGGTAAAAAGCACTTTGAGAAAGTTCCCATATAAATAACACGTTCATTCGAATCGAGTCCTTGTAAGGAGGGAATGGGTTTTCCTACGTAGCGAAATTCTCCATCATAATCATCTTCAATAATATAGCCGCCACAATCATTGGCCCATTTTAATAATTCAAGTCTTCTAGATAAAGGCATGATCATTCCGTACGGAAATTGATGCGATGGAGTGACATATGCTACGTTTGTATGTGATTTACGTAAAGCTGAAATATCAATTCCTTTTTCATCTAATGGAATAGGATGAATTGGGAGCCCGCAGCTTTTAACAATCGCATTTACGCGATGAAATCCAGGGTTTTCGATCCCGTATACCTTTGTAGGACCAAGTAGTTGAAGAAGCAGCCAAAGAAGAGGTTGTGTACCAGCCCCAATAATAATTTGATCAGGTGAAGAGTTTACGCCGCGAGCATGATATAAATATTTTGAAATATGCTCTCGAAGAATGAATTCACCTTGTGGATCTTCTCTAGAAAATAAATGGTTTTCGTATTGGAGTAAGGTTTCTTGTAATGCTCTTTTCCAGTTTGAAATCGGAAAAGCTGTTTGATCAATTATCCCTTGACTACAATCGAAATCGTATTGTTCCTCTTTTCGTTTGCTAGTTTCGTACGACAAGCTATTTTGTTCAATTGGAATCACATCGATATCAACTTTTGCAACGAATATACCGCGCTTCGGTTTACTTTCTACGTATCCTTCTGCAGATAATTGTTGATAAGCAGATTCAACTGTAATACGGCTAACGTTAAGTTGTGATGCTAAGTTTCTGTGCGAGGGAAGACGAGTTCCAGCAGGAAGCATTCCCTTCAATATTTCTCGTTTTATATGGTCGTAAATTTGTATATAAATGGGTGTTGTGCTCTTTAATTGTAACGGAATCGTAAAATCCATCGTATACAGTTCACCTCCCTAACTGACCTTATAAAAAATAGATAAACTGTCACTTAAGCAAAAGGCAGTTTCTACTTACAATGATGATATAACATTTAGAAAATTTTATAAATAGTTAGGGGAGAGTATAATGAATATTAGAGAAGTGAAAACAGAAGCACAGTTACATGAGGTATTACCTGTTTTGCAACAATTACGAACTGCGCTTTCAAAAGAAGAGGTAAGTTCTTTATTCCAACAAATGAAAGAAGAGAATTACAAACTGTTTTCATTATGTAATAACGAAGATGAAGTTGTTAGTCTTGCTGGTGTAGCAGTTTGTACGAACTTTTATAATAAAAAATATGTTTTTGTTTATGATCTTGTAACGGCGGAATCACATCGATCAAAAGGATATGGAAAGGTTCTTTTGTTATATATAGAGAAATGGGGGATAGAAAAAGGGTGCAGTTCTATCGTTCTGACATCCGCGTTTTCGAGAGTTGACGCGCATCGATTTTATGAAAGAGAAGGATATGACAAGGTAAGTTATTCTTTTCATAAAGAATTATAATAGATAAGGAAAAAAGTAGATTCTACATGTAATAAGGTATAGAATCTGCTTTTTATGTTGTAGATAAATCCATTTTAATTTTTCGACATCTAAATCTCTGGTATGCAGAATAAAAAAGTAACCTACACTCGTTCTGTTTTTACTTCGTATGTGGCAGAAAAACATACTAAGATTAGTAGCACAGACCACGGCCATGGTCTGTGCTACTATTTTTTTATAGTAGAAGTGAAGAATAGGTCGAGTCAGGCCCAGAACCTCGAGTTCGTATGAAAAACTGACATACTTCACTGTCCTTATAAGAATCAGTTTCAGTATGTTGGATCCTTAAGATCGTGTAAGAAAAAGGAATCGATAAGGTGATGTGAAGACTTCTACAATAAAATGAGGAGGTATACTTATGCAAAGCGTGATTGCTTTCGATGTCAGTATGGGGAAAAGTTATATGGCTATTTATGGTTCAGCACAATCTTGTATTTTTGAGGGTGAGATTTTTCATAATCAAACACATTTCAAAAAGTTATACGAACAAATTGTTACTTTAGTGCGAAATGACGGTCAAGTTCCCTCCATCGTATTTGAAGCAACAGGTGTATATTCCAGGCAATTAGAGCGATTTATGAATGATAATGGTTTTTCATACTGTCTATTAAATCCGCTCGAGTCAAAGCTTCAAACAGCTTCTATGCGCATGTATAAAACCGATAAAAGTGATGCCCACCGTTTGGCCCAAAGTCATTTCAATACCAAACGAAGAGTGAAAAAAACACAGAACAATTACTTCGATCAAATGCGTGCACTTTCACGATACTATCATGATTTAGATGAAGAACTAAAGGTAATTTGAGGCCGAATGCATACGTTACTACAACTGACTTTCCCGGAATTGGAATCGCTTTTCACACAAAAGTCCGAACTATTTTTAAATATTTTACAGCTATTCCCTCATGTGGATTGCGTCAAACAGCTTTCTAAAACTGTTGTTCGCAATCGATTACTCGCCAATACGGACAAAAAATTAGCTCCTAAAACAGCGGAGAAAAAAGCAATTCAGTTAATAGAAGCCGCACAGGATTCCTATCCAGCTGTGAATCAAAATGATATTCAATGCGAACAGTTAAAAGATTATGCGAAAAGATACTTAGCCATTTTGAGAAAACGAGGGGAATTAATCGAACGGATGGTCGTGCTCTCAAAAGAACGAAGTGAATGTCAAATATTAATAAGTATCCCTGGCATAGGTGAAAATACAGCTGTTCGTTTGATTGGAGAAATAGGTGATATAAGCCGATTTGATAATCATAAGCAACTGAATGCCTACGCAGGCATCGATATCAGACGTTTTCAATCGGGTACGTTGTTTTATAGGGATAAAATAAATAAGCGTGGCAATAGCCATTTACGTAAAATCCTTTATTTTACGATACAAAATATGATTCGCCAACGACGTTTTAGGAACAATCATTTTGTGGATTACTATGATAAATTAAAAATGCAACCTTATAACAAATGTCATAAAGTTGCATCCATTGTATGTGTGAATAAGCTATTGAAAGTGGCATTTCATCTTATTACACACAATATACCCTACGATTACGAAATCGCTTCAACACCTTCGTAATCGTGTGAAACTAGTATATCATAAATAGACCTTGCGAAAAAAGGAAATCGTTAGGTCTATTTGATATGCGAAAATTTGAATTTGGAGGAAGGGGGTACCCCCTTCCTCCAAATTCAAATTCAGTACCTCTAATCATTTCTTATAAAACTACTTGACTAATCGTAAGAAAGGCCCTGACCGCTTCT
>NZ_JBALQK010000129.1:28926-41107 GCF_036965845.1 Bacillus sp. JJ1127
TTTTATGTCAGTTTTTTAATTGATGTATATATAGTAAATAAGTTCCCAAAAAGGTGTAATCAAATATTTTGTCGAATAGTTTACTATGAAATGGCAATATTTAATGTGGATAATGTTTGAAAAAAGGGGCGTCTATCTTGGAAAAAATAAAGAAACTATCAATTCCACACGATGTAAGAGTCATCGTTATTTCTGATATTCATGGGGAATTAGATCTTTTTAAGGCACTGTTAAGTAAAGTTCATTTTAGTACAGAAGATTATGTAATCATTAATGGTGATCTTTGTGAAAAAGGGAGAAATAGTATAGGTGTTGTAAACTATGTAATGGAACTTGCAGCTCATAATTCAAATGTTCATGTTATTGAAGGAAATTGTGAAGCGTTAGTTGAAGCTCTCTTAAATGAAAATCCTGGATTAATCAACTATTTATGTACGCGAAAGCATTCTATATTTAATGAATGGCTGGATCAATTAGGTTTTCATATTAATGAAGAGACGGATATTCGTGAAGTAAAAGGTATATTAACGAGTCACTTTTCAGAAGAAATTAAGTGGCTTACAGAATTGCCAACTGCTATTGAAACAGAGGACTATATTTTTGTGCACGCAGGACTTGAGGATATAGAATATTGGAAGAAGACAGAACGAAAAAATGCGATTGCAATGCCAGCGTTTTTAAATAAAGCCCATCGTACAAATAAATATGTAATAGTTGGGCATTGGCCTGTTGTTAATTATTCTGACGAGGCGCCATCTAATAATCCGGTTATCAATGAAAACAAAAAAATAATTGCTATTGATGGCGGAAATTCTATTAAAGAAACGGGACAATTAAACGCATTTATCATTCATAGATCAATTCCTAAAGATGTATTTTCGTATACATATGTAGATCACTTTCCGCATTATGAAGTGCTAGAAAATTTTAATGCAAAATTAATGATGCAAGGCGGAGTTACGTATCCGTATTATCATATTGTACCAGTTGAAAAAAATGATGATTTTACCATATGCAAACAAATAGAAACAAATAAACTATTATATGTTAAAAACGAATATATAAAGCAAAATGAATCAGGTGATTTTACTGCTCGAACAGATATTTCTTGTGCGCAAATAAGTGTAAGGAAAGGTGATATTGTTTCTCTTATTGATGACAGCTGTACAGGATATGATTTAATAAAAAAAGATGGTTTGGAAGGTTGGATTAAGAAAGGTCTTCTTAAATTAGATGAGAAGGAGTTAAAGGTGTTTAGCTAATAAAAAATAGGAGGGAGATCCTCCTATTTTTTATACCGTTCATCTCTTCTTGAAAACGTTGGTACATTTTTTGAACTTGTTGCCTACTAAGTGCCTCCTTAATTACCTAAAAGAATTAAAATTTAGAAGATTGTTTATGATCTTGTATAAGTAAATATATAGTGCTAGGTATTATAACTATAGTCATACTTAAAATGATTACAAGGATACCGTATTCCCTATATGGAGCGGGAATAGTTAAGGGAAGAAGGCAAATGAAAATACCAGCTACTATAAGTGATACGCTACAAATTTTTGTTGCTTTCCTCTCAAGATGTTTATGATTCCATTGAAATGATACAGTTGATTTTGTAGTATCAATTTTTGAGCTGAAGTAGCCGGTTAATATAAGAAGCAAACCTACTGTGAAAAAGACAAGAGTTTCAAGTGGGATAGGGAAGCCAAGGGCGATTAAAGCAATCATAGTGTCTGTAAAAAATAAAAAAAGTAGCATCGTATTTCCCATCCATAAAAAGAATTTTGGATTTTCCATTGCTTGTGAAAAACACCAAAATAGAAAGGCTAAAAAAGAGCATAATATTAAATTAATAATGATAAAAGTACTCTTATCCATAGATGAAGTAGGATTGCCATTAAAGTCCCACTTCGTTACAATTTCTGAAGGTAAAAAGAAATATAAAGCGACGTTTGTTGCGATAATAATAAGTAAGAGGATAATACCGAAAGGATTTTTCATCGTTTCACCTGCTTTCTACATACTAAAAAAGTGATGATTTAAGTATTTATGAAATATTAGGGTTTCTTACAAAATTATACAATACAATTAAGGTTTTTGTTTTGATTTTTCAGAAAAAACATTATAATTGTATATATTAAATAACAAAGTGTGTAGGAGGAGCTTATGCAAAAAGTCATGTTAAAGGGGAATAAAATTACGATTCGCACAATTGAAGAAAGTGATATAAAGCTATTATGGGATCTCGTATTTAAGGAAGAAAATCCAGAGTGGAAGAAATGGGATGCACCATACTTTCCGTTTTCTATTCAAGAGTATTCAGTGTACAAAGAAAACTTACAATTACGATTAAAAGAAGAACCATTATCCCAGCTTATTGTTGAAAATGAAGGTGAAATAATCGGAACGGTAAGTTTTTATTGGGAACATAAGCCGACGCGTTGGCTAGAGATGGGCATTGTCATTTATGACCCAGCCTATTGGAATGGCGGTTACGGTACAGAAGCTTTACGATTGTATAGAGATTTGCTATTTGAAAATATGGAGATTGGTAGAGTTGGGTTAACGACTTGGTCTGGAAATGAACGAATGATGAAAGTAGCCGAAAAAATAGGGATGCAGTTAGAAGGAAGGATGCGGAAATGTCGCTATTATAACGGTACATATTATGATTCGATCCGTATGGGGATGATTCGTGAAGAATGGGAAGCGTTACATGTAACAAAGAAATGAAGAAAGATGTATGCTGCAAACAATGAGGATGGTCTTATACATATAAGGGGGATAATGAATGAAAATATTTGATTTCAGTGAAAAAATAGGGAATCACATATCGATATTTCAATCTGATTTTGTTATGTCAAGAATACTAAGACATCAAGGTAATATACATATCGGTTGCATGCATTTACAAGCGGAGGGAAGTATCGGGTATCATGAAGCAGTTGTATCTCAACTGCTTCTTATCGTAGAAGGAGATGGGTTTGTTTGTGGCGCAGACAAAGAAAAAGTGAAAGTAAAAGCAGGGCAAGCTGTTTTTTGGGAAAAGGGAGAGTTTCATGAGACAAATACGGAAAATGGACTTATGGCAATTGTGATTGAGTCAGAGAATCTTGAACATGGTATTTTAATGCCGATTGGAGAGCTGGAGGGAGAAAAGAATGATTACGAAGGCAAACGGAGCAAATATTAAATTGTGCTGCATAATCGCTTTTTGAAGGAACAAGAGAAAATTGTCAGTTAAGCATAGAAAAAGCAATTGAAATTACAAAGCCTTTATTGGAAAAAGGAGCATATTATTTAGTTGAAAAGCCGATTTTTTAAAATCGGCTTTTCAACTTATCGATACATCGTCCACATCCCAATGTCCTTAAATCCTAACCGCTTATAAATTCGTCCAGCTGCTGGATTGTTATAAAATAAGCAAAGTGTTCTTCCTTCTTTAATAAAATCTTGTATCATTTTTTGTAATATGAGTGAAGCGTATCCGTTCCCACGATAATTTGGATGTGTACATACTCCAACAACCATTACGGATAAGGAATTTTCGGCAGAGGTAGAGGCGGAAGCGATGATTTCTCCATCTTTTTCAATATAGTAAGTACGTCCTGTATTCGTTTCAATGGATTGCCTTAAAATTTTTTCTGATTGGTCTGCGCTAGGGAATTCTTCAATGTTACTTCGCAGCTGCATAATTCGTTCAACATCATCTATTGAAGCAATTTTAATTGTTTCGTGAATTGGAGTAGTTGGTAAGCTGGTATCATCTTTACATTCGCAAAAATACATTTTATTTTTTAGACCTAGTTGTATGCTTTGTATGTTTTTAAATTTTTCTACAACGTCTGATTTACCGGAGATTTTTAAGGGGTTATAAGTTGAAAGAATCCCTTCATAGTCGTCTCCAGAAAAGTCTGCTTTTCCATATGGTATAAATGAGTCATGAAAGCGTAGTAATACTGATTGTATTTTGTCATTTTCTGCAAATTTCCCCCATAATTCTTGGAAATCTGTATCATAACCGAATGCCTCAACGTCTCCAATGATAAATAAGTTAATTGCGGATTCTTCCTTTAGAAATGCAAATACTTGTTCATGATCACTCGTTGTCAATTTCCTTATCATAAATAACCCTCTCTTTATTTGTTTTTTCTAAATATTATTACTTATTGTTTTTGAATTCAATATAAAATTTTATGTTTAGTTCACAAAGTTTCGGAAAAACTAGGAAAGATATGACAAAGGAGGTTATGAACGGTGGATCATCCAATTCAAGGATTAATGAAAGCAGCAATGGAGAATTTAAAGGAAATGGTCGATGTTAATACGATTGTTGGAGAGCCTGTTCAGACGGCTGACGGCGGTGTAGTGTTAACTGTTTCCAAAGTAGCATTTGGATTCGGAGCAGGGGGATCAGATTTTCAAGCGAATGACGGGCAAAGAACACAAGGAAATCCAGCATTTGGCGGCGGTAGTGCGGGTGGTGTTTCGATTACGCCAGTAGCATTTCTTGTTGTGAACAAGGATGGCGTAAATATTCTTCACTTACAAAATGCGACACACTTAGCTGAAAAAGTGATTGAACTTGCTCCACAAACGATTGATAAGATTCAATCTATTTTTCAAAAAAATGAAAAGCATGATGAACCTCATCGTCCTCAAAATCCAGACGAAATTGCGTAAAAAAGCCTGTTTTTTAACAGGTTTTTTTTCTTGTAATCACTATGTAATAAAACTCATGAAATTGTAAATAGTTTTTGAAGTTTTTTCTATGTTTCTAAAATTTTTCATGTTAAAATATGCTATAGAATTGAAACATATAAAACGAAGGTGGCTAGGTGCTTTGTCTGGAGGATCTGACCAAGTAAAAAATATGATATATATTAATGGTAATCGTCGGGGTCATTGTTTTATTACATCTGGAATTACATTTGAAGAGTTTGCAAGTAATATCCCTTCACCGCTTCATCAAGTGTTGCTTTTAAAACATAATTTTGAGTGGACTGATTTTCATTATCATACTTTATTCGAATATGTCGAAGAAGAAAACATACATAAATTAATGAAAGCAGAGATTGATGAATTTGATGAGTTCTGTTGGGTAGATTTTGATGATGCAAGTGATTTAGATGAATTAGAGCCAAAAGAAATTGCAGAATTGTTATATTTGGCTCACAAAAAAGAACCACTTGGAAGAGCGTTCTTTCCGCTGCTGAAAAATAGATTTGTTTATTTTTCACATGATGACGGCTGGTACAACAAAGTGTATTACCGTAGAATCTCTGATTTTGTAGGAATGCTTAGTAAAGTAATTCCTTATAAACTTGGTTCATTTGGAAAAAAACGTTTCTCTTTCTTTCAAAAATCAAAAATTTTCCCTGCAATTTCAAAAGAAGTTATTCTTGGACTTGTCCCGTTAATGGAAGATGGAATGTATATTGATTTAGCAGGGAAAATAGAGTCAAGAAGAGGTCTGGAGATTCCTGTATATGTAGTTGGTTCGTATGAAAGTACGGATGAAGTACTAGATAATATTGAGGAATTAAAAGGAGAAGCAACAGAAACGGGCTGGCTTATTTTTGATAAAAAAGAACAAGAATGGCAATGGGCTGTGGACTAAGAAAACTTGACGAGTTTGGTCAAGTTTTCTTGTTTTTTGAAAGGAGAACAAATGAAGAAATATTATACAATCGTGGGTATTGTAAGTATTATCCTCGTTGCAGTACTACTTTTAACTTGTCCGAAAGAATCTGATTTTTGGTTGTATATAGAGGATAAGTATAATTTAAGCTGTAATCAAAATAGCTTTGAATGCACACAAAATGTAGGGAAAACAGAAGAAAAAATGAAGTTTATAAGTACGGATACACGAAATGGTGTATTCTTTATGACAGTGAAACAAACATTTGAAACAGAGACTGGCAAAAAGAAAGAGTATAGTGGAGTGGGGATATTTGGTACATTTCTTTTTGTTTCGGAAAAGACTTTCTAATGATAGAAGGTCTTTTTTTTATGTTCATGTTCATATAGATGAAGTAAGACAAGCATAGGAGGGATAGGGTTGAAGAAAACATGTATTGTTTGCGGGGGAGAAGAGTTTTTTTCATCAACATTATATGCTCGTACGAAACAAGATTGGGCATACGCACCAAATATGTATCGTTTTGAGAAAGTATTTATTGAACATCGAGATGAAGAAAACTACCCAGTATTTCAAGAGATTACAGCAAAACATTGCTGCGGATGTGGACATATTATGCTATACCATGAATGAACACACCAAGTATAACTTGGTGTGTTTTTTTATAATGCTGACAAAGCAAGCGGATATAACAAAGTAAATAAGATAGAAAAACTACCAAATCCAATTGCTGTATATCCGAGGGTTCTTGCCCCGAAATTGATAGCTAATAAGCCAATTAAAATGGAAAGGGAGCCGAGTGTAACAGGATAAAAGGCAATCGAAAATAAAGACAGAAATAGTGCAACATAACCGATGAGTGTTCCAGTATTGGTACCTTCTATTTCATGTGCGATTTCTTTACGCCTTTGTCTAATCGGAAGATGTTGCGGTGAGATTTCAACTGCATACTCTTCGTTTTTTTGACCACTTTTCAAGTGATGTGTTCGCTTTCTAGGCATGTACATCCCTCTCTTTCAATTGGGTGTACTCTTATTATTATTCATAAAGAAGAGAACATGAGTATGAGTTATATCCAAGTCAAGAAAAATTTGGAGAATACAGAGTCTGGTGCTACCTGATCCATCTTTTCATGAGAATAAACAGGAATTAAGGAAATTGATGTAGAATGAAATGAATGAAAACGAGTGAAGGTAGGGGAAGGTATGACAAAGTTTAATTGGCATGAATCAGCAGAAAGAAAATGGGATTATAATGCAGAATCTTGGAATCAAAATAGTCAAGAAATGTGGGATCATGGGAGCCGCAGTACAATCGTCCCATTTTTTGAAAAGTATGTAGAAAAAAGTACTGCAGTTTTAGATGTTGGATGTGGTGACGGCTATGGTACATACAAATTAAGTGTTGCTGGATATAAAGCGTGCGGAATCGATTTATCTGAGAAAATGATTCAAAAAGGGAAGGAGCGCGGAGAGGGGCCTAATTTATCTTTTATAAAAGGAGATCTTTCTTCGTTACCTTTTGAAAATGAACAATTTCCAGCAGTATTAGCCATTAATTCATTAGAATGGACAGAAGATCCATTGCGGGCATTACAGGAGATAAAACGTGTTTTGCAACCTGCTGGATATGCATGTATTGCTATTTTAGGACCAACAGCAAAACCACGTGAAAATAGCTATTCTCGCTTATATGGAAAAGATGTTGTTTGTAATACGATGATGCCGTGGGAATTTGAAAAGCTTGCAGAGGAGCAAGGATTTCAAATAGTGGATGGAATTGGTGTATATAAACGAGGTGTAAATGAAAAAATGCTCGGCCAATTGTCAATAGAACTCCAGCAAGCATTAACCTTTTTATGGGTATTTATGCTAAAAAAATAACATCTGAAGAAATGCACAAATTTAGGAGGGAAATAAGTGCAGAAAATACAAAAAACTGATACAATATGGGCAGAACCAATTAAAGGGGGACTAGGGTATATGACAACTACTACAACATTTAAATCCGATATTGAAATTGCACAAGAAGCAAGCATGAAAAAAATTCAAGAAATCGCAACCGAGTTAAACATTCTAGAAGAAGAACTAGAGCCTTATGGCCACTATAAAGGGAAATTATCTCTTGATATTTTTAAGCGCTTACAAACTGCAGAAGACGGAAAAGTTGTTTTAGTAACAGCGATCAACCCAACTCCAGCAGGAGAAGGTAAATCAACAGTAACAGTTGGTTTAGGTCAAGCTTTTAACAAAATTGGTAAAAAAGCAGTGATTGCACTTCGCGAACCATCTCTTGGACCAACAATGGGATTAAAGGGTGGTGCAGCAGGTGGCGGTTATTCACAAGTAGTACCGATGGAGGATATTAACCTTCACTTTACTGGTGATATTCATGCGATTACAACTGCAAATAACGCACTAGCAGCGTTTATTGATAACCACATTCAACAAGGAAATGTACTTAAGATTGATACACGTAAAATCGTTTGGAAGCGTTGTGTTGATTTAAATGACCGCGCACTGCGAAATGTTGTAATTGGTCTTGGTGGACCAGTTCAAGGTGTGCCGCGTGAAGATGGTTTTGATATTACGGTAGCATCTGAAATTATGGCTGTATTCTGCCTTGCGACAGATATTCAAGATTTAAAAGCACGTCTATCCCGCATTGTAGTTGCTTATAACTTGGATAATCAACCAGTAACAGTGAAAGATTTAGGCGTTGAAGGGGCATTAACGCTTTTATTAAAAGATGCATTAAAACCAAATTTAGTACAAACATTAGAAAATACACCAGCAATTATTCATGGCGGTCCATTTGCTAATATTGCACATGGTTGTAACAGTGTTATTGCTACAACAATGGCAGCAAAATTAGGTGACTATGTGATTACAGAAGCTGGTTTTGGCGCAGACTTAGGCGCTGAAAAATTCTTAGATATTAAAGCACGTGCAGCGGGCATTAAACCAGAAGCAGTAGTTATCGTTGCAACAATTCGTGCGCTTAAAATGCACGGTGGTGTGGCAAAAGATCAGTTGAAAGAAGAAAATGTAGATGCATTAGCAAAAGGAATGGAAAATCTACAAAAACACGTTGAAACAATTCAAAGCTTCGGTGTTCCATTCGTAATTGCAATTAACAAATTCATTACAGATACAGATGCAGAGGTTGCATACTTACAAGAATGGTGTAACGAGCGTGGCTATGAAGTATCCTTAACAGAAGTTTGGGAAAAAGGTGGCCAAGGCGGTGTAGACCTTGCTGAGAAAGTATTAAAAGTAATTGAAAAAGGTGACAACAAGTATGCACCACTTTACGATCTAGAATTATCATTAGAAGAAAAAATTCGGACAATTGCTCAAAAAGTATACGGTGCAAAAGATATTGAATTTGCTCCAAAAGCTCGTAAGCAATTGGTTCAATTTGCAGGTGAAGGCTGGAGTAACCTACCAGTGTGTATGGCGAAAACACAATATTCTCTTTCTGATGATGCAACAAAATTAGGTCGACCATCTGACTTTATTGTTACAATTCGTGAACTGAAACCATCTATCGGTGCAGGATTTATTGTTGCATTAACAGGAACAATGTTAACAATGCCAGGTCTTCCAAAACAACCAGCTGCACTTCAAATGGACGTAAATGAAGAAGGAAAAGCAGTAGGTTTATTCTAAAAGGTTGTAATTCATCTCATTTATCTGTAAACTATATATACATCAAGTGGCGCCTTTCCATCGAAAGGCGCCTGTTTTTTGGAGGAAATTATGTTTGATCCAACTGCTTTTGAAAATTTAAAAGTAATCGTTGAAGGAGCTGTCTATGATTTTGATTTACATGGTGACATTCTTGTAACGAATCGAAAAGATATGATGGACCTTGCCTCATTAAGCCGTATATATAATATTTCATTTCAATTAAATGAATCGTTTGAAACGCTAGTAGAAGCAACATTTTCATTATCCGTAGATGCGAAGAATTTATCGGGTGAGATATTGGAAGTACCTCAGTTTATACCGGGGTGCGAAATGAAACTAGGATTTACATTTCCATTGCAGCACCCAGAAGCACAGTGTCAAGAAATTGAAAATTTGTTGCAATCTATCTGGGGAAAAGAACGAATGATTACGCAACAAATTTCATACGAATATAATAAGCAAGCGATTTCATATCATAATAAGGTAGAAGTTCTATTTCAAAAAGCGATTACAGAAGACCATGTTGATGATTTAATAGCTGTTATTTCTCACATGATAGAAACAGTGCGAACAATACAACATTTTCTTTAAAAATAGAGATAAAGGAGAAAAACAAATGATAAAAGATATGCAACCATTTTTGCAACAAGCTTGGGAGAAGGCTGGTTTTAAAGAGTTTACTGAAATCCAAAAACAAGCGATTCCAACTATTTTAGAAGGACAAGATGTTATAGCTGAATCTCCGACTGGGACAGGAAAAACATTAGCGTACTTATTACCCCTTTTACATAAAATTAATCCTGAAGTGAAACAACCACAAGTTGTCATTTTAGCACCAACGCGTGAACTTGTTATGCAAATTCATGAAGAGGTCCAAAAGTTTACAGCAGGAACTGATATTTCAGGTGCATCTTTAATTGGTGGCGCAGACATTAAGCGCCAAGTAGAAAAGCTAAAGAAACATCCAAAAGTAATTGTTGGTTCACCAGGACGTATTTTAGAATTAGTTCGCATGAAAAAATTAAAAATGCACGAAGTAAAGACAATTGTATTTGATGAATTTGATCAAATTGTCAAACAAAAGATGATGGAATCGGTATTTGATGTCATTAAATCAACAATGCGCGATCGTCAATTAGTATTCTTCTCTGCAACAATGACAAAAGATGCTGAAGAAGTAGCACGTGATTTTGCGATAGAACCACAATTAGTTCGCATTAAACGCGCGGAAACAAAAAGTGTAGTTGAACATACGTATATCGTTTGTGAGCGTCGTGAAAAAAATGATTATGTTAGAAGAATTATGCATATTGGCAATGTGAAAGCAGTAGCCTTTTTAAATGATCCATATCGTTTAGATGAGATTGCTGAAAAATTAAGGTATCGTAAGATGAAAGCAGCAGCACTTCATGCAGAAGCAAGCAAACAAGAACGTGAAGCGACGATGCGTGCATTCCGTCAAGGGAAATTAGAAATCTTACTTGCCACTGATATTGCGGCACGTGGATTAGATATTGATGATTTAACACACGTAATTCATTTAGAATTACCAGATACATTAGATCAATATATTCATCGTTCAGGTCGTACAGGGCGTATGGGGAAAGAGGGGACAGTTGTTTCTCTTGTTACTCCGCAAGAAGAGCGTAAACTATTGCAATTTGCGAAAAAATTAGGCATTCAATTTAAAAAGCAAGAAATGTTTAAAGGTACTTTTGTAGAGTCAAAACCGAAAGCACCAAAGAAAAAGAAACCTGCATTTACTGGGAAGAAGAAGCCTAGATAAATAATGAAAAGAAAGACGTAACTATGGATAGAACATAGTTACGTCTTTTTATTTTGTCAGAAGGAACAGCATAGAGAATGTCGAATGTTACTGTTAAATGGACTATATTGAAATAGCGATGCGATATAGTGTAATTACTAAATGAATAAATAAATAAAATAATAGGAGGAAACGATTATGAAAATGAAAAGGGAATTTGGGATGTTTTTAAATACTAAACATATTGATGTGAATGAAGGGATAAAGAAGGCGAGGGAATGGAATTTAGATTACATTCAATTATATGCTTTAAATGAAAAGTTCAACTTAGCTAATTTGTCTAAGTTAGAAATTGATGGCTTAAAGGAGAGGTTATCTTTTGAGGGGATTACAGTTTCATCACTGGCTATTAATTTTGGGCAAAATGGCGTTGTAAGTGATGAAATAGAGAATATAATTACACGATATAAATATATTCTTGATATGGGATTAGAGCTAGGGGCAAACATTATAACAGCCCATATTGGAAAAATTCCAGACCATGATAATTGTAAGTTATATGAGAATATGCAAAAGGTTTGTTATGCCATAGGGAATATTTCGGAAAATACGGGTAGTGTTTTTGCTATTGAGACCGGTTCTGAAAAAGCGATAGTATTAAAAGAGTTTTTAAAGAATATAAATTCCAAAGGGCTAGCTATTAACTTTGATCCAGCAAATATAATTAGTGATATAAATGAAAATCCAATAGAGAGTTTATATTTTTTGAAAGATTATGTTATACAAACTCATATAAAAGATTGTAAAAAAATGAAAGAGAAAGATTTAAGGGTTTATAAGGAAGTGGCAGTGGGGAATGGGGAAGTAGATTTTGATTCACTATTCGCTGTATTAGATGAAATTGAATTTAGTGGTTGTAATATCATTGAAAGAAATAATTATTTTGATCACATGAATGGGATGAAGCAGTCGGTAAGCTTTTTAAAGAAATATTTCGATGTTGGAAAAGAAAGTGATACATACATAATTTAGGGAGGCTGTCTTAATTATATTAAAATGATAAAAAGCCCCCATATGAAAGTAAAG
>NZ_JBALQK010000130.1:0-7311 GCF_036965845.1 Bacillus sp. JJ1127
GGTTTAACGCTTTAGTGGATAAAAGCGTTAAACCTTTGATGCTTTAAATAAAAAGTTTTTGATAAAACTCAATAAACACTGTTATAACAAGGTTTATTTGGACGTTGACAAAACAAAAATGCAGGAGTAAACTGACATCGTAAGTTGATTTGTGTAATTGTTCACAAATTTTATCTTATGTTTTGCTACTAGTTTTTTAGAGAAGGAATGATTATTTTATGAATATTATTCTGTTGGCTAGTTTGATGGAAAGCGAAGGGATGTATTCTGTAAAATAATAAAACCTTTAAAGAAAAGGAGGATTTGATAGATCTACAAAGTTTAGAGCAGATAGTTTGTTTTAATACCCTAGTTTTCAAAAAAAATGTATTTCCTTTGAAAATTAGCGTATTAGTTCAGTTCATATATCTGCGGTAATGGATTCTATAAAAATTAAATAAAGGAAAGAAGGATATAGTTATGGCCAAGACAAAAAAATTAACGCTTTTTGGGTTAATTGGTATTACGATGGCATTCTTTGGCACTGTACGTAGTGTACCGACACTTGCTATTACAGGGTGGACGCAAATTTTCTATATGTTAATTGCTGCAGTTGTATTTGCTCTTCCTATTGCACTAATGTCAGCCGAGCTTTCGACAGGATTTCCTGAAGAGGGTGGACCACAAGTTTGGGTTAGAAATGCATTAGGAGAAAAATGGGGATTTGTTACCTCATGGTTATTATGGGTTCAAATGTTTTTCGGGATGGTAATGGTTTCGTCAACTGTTGGTGTTCTACTCGGTTACGTTATTAATAAACCAGAATTATCTTCAAATAACTACTTTATTTTTGCGGTAATTTTAATTTCATACTGGGGTGTGACTTTATTAAACCTTAAGTTTGATATGGTAAAAATCGCAGGCAACTGGGGCGCTGTTATTGGTGTATATATTCCATTTGTTATTCTCGTAGTTCTAGGTGTTATCTATATGATTAAAAATGGAATTCAGCCAAATAGTTACTTAGGGAATTTTAAACCAAGTGATTTAATACCTAATTTAAAAGATTTAGGAAGCTTAGCGTATTTATCAGGGATTATCTTTATTTTTGCGGGGGTAGAGATCTCATCTGTACATGCAAATAATATTGAAAATCCGAAACGCAACTATCCAGTTGCTGTTATCGCTTCTGTTGTTTTACTAGTAATCTTTAATATTATCGCTGGTTTAACAGTTTCTAACGCAGTACCACGCGGTCATTTAGAGTTAGCTAATATTACACAACCATACTTGATTTTCTGTGAAGATTTAGGAATTCCATCTATCTTTGTTAACATCATTTCATTAATGATTTTAATTGGTGTTTTAGTACAGCTAAGTGCATGGGTACTTGGACCAAGTAAATCTATGATTAAAGTGGCAGAGGAAGGGAATTTACCGAAGTTCTTCCAAAAGAGAACAGAGAAAGGTATTCCAATCACGTTTGTAATGATCCAAGCAATCGTTATTTCGTTAGTATCTTTCTTATATGTAGTCGTTCCGGATGTTAATAGTGCATTCTTAATTATTACAATCACAACAACGATTCTATATTGTATCGTATATGCTTTAATTGCGATTTCAGCAATTCGCTTACGCTATAACATGCCTGATGTTAAGAGACCATTTAGATTAGGTAGTAAAGGAAATGGATTAATGTGGTTTATATCTATTGTCTCAATGATAGGTATTGTACTTACGATTATTGTAAGTTTAATTCCACCATCCATTTTAAAACCAAGTCAGTATACTGGTTATGTAGTTTATCAAGTAGCCGCTACAGTAGTTATGATTGGAATTGCTCTTATTATTAACAAATGTAAGAAACCAGAGTGGAAGAAAGAAGATCATACAGAAGAATGTTTAAAACAAGCTAACTAAAATTAAAAATTCCTTATATTAATATAAATTAATTGAAAATGGAGGAAATGAAAATGAAATACGAAATGCCAGAAATTAATTTAAAAGCGTTATTCTTAGGAGATAAAGGTGAAAATGTAGATTTATTTAAAGAATTATTAGTAAAAATGGTAGATGAGCATGTTGGTTGGAGACAAAACTATATGCCGCAAGATTTACCGGTGATTACACCTCAAGATAGAAGCGCTAAAAATTTCCAAGAAACTGCAGATCATATGCGCAGTGTGTTCAACGTATTATCTTCTAAATTACGTACGAACTCTTTACCTTGGCATACTGCTGGCCGTTTCTGGGGACATATGAACTCTGAAACATTAATGCCTTCTATCATCGCTTATACAGCAGCAATGTTATGGAATGGTAATAACGTAGCATATGAATCTTCACCAGGTACTTCTCAAATGGAAGAAGAAGTGGGACATGAATTTGCTGCACTTATGAGCTATAAAAAAGGTGAAAGCTGGGGACATATTTGCGCAGATGGTTCTATAGCTAACCTAGAGGGCTTATGGTATGCACGTAATATGAAATCCTTACCACTTGCAATTAAAGAAGTAGCTCCTGAATTTGTTGCAGGTAAATCTGAATGGGAATTACTGAATATGTCTACAGAAGAAATTCTAGATATTTTAGATCAAATTCCTGAACAAATTGATGAAATTAAAGCTCACTCTGCACGCAGTGGTAAAAACCTACAAAAATTAGGTAAATGGTTAATTCCACAAACAAAACATTATTCTTGGTTAAAAGCTGCTGATATTATCGGTGTTGGTCTTGATTGTGTAGAGCAAGTAGATGTTGATGACAACTATCGTATGGACATTAATAAATTAGAAGAAAAAATTCGCGAACTAGCAGCTGAGCAAATTCCTGTTCTAGGTGTTGTTGGGGTTATTGGTACAACAGAAGAAGGTCAAATAGATCGCATTGATAAAATGGTAGAACTTCGTGAAAAATTAGCAGAAGAAGGCATCTATTTCTACATTCACGTAGACGCGGCTTACGGTGGTTATGCTCGTTCTATTTTCTTAGATGAAAATAACGAATTTATCGAATGGGACCAAATCGAAGAAGTGTACGCAAAACACAACATCTTCACTGAAAAATGTGAATGGTTAACAAAAGAAGTTTATCATTCATTTAAAGCAATGAACCAAGCAGAAACAATTACAATTGATCCACACAAAATGGGATATATTCCTTACTCTGCGGGTGGTATTGTTATTAAAGATATTAGAATGCGCGATGTTATTTCTTACTTTGCAACTTATGTATTCGAAAAAGGTGCAGATATTCCAGCATTATTAGGTGCATATATTCTTGAAGGTTCTAAAGCAGGTGCAACTGCAGCTGCAGTTTGGACAGCTCATCAAGTATTGCCGTTAAATGTAACTGGTTATGGTAAATTAATTGGTGCAAGTATCGAAGGAGCTTATCGTTTCTATGACTTCTTAAGTGATAAAGAATTTAAAGTTGGCGATAAAACAATTCGTGTGTATCCATTAACAAAACCTGATTTTAACATGGTTGACTACGTATTTAATGAAGAAGGTAATACAGACTTAGAAAAAATGAACAAATTAAATCATGATTTCTTCGATCACGCTTCTTATGTTAAAGGTGGATTATATAGTAATGAGTTTATTACATCTCATACTGACTTTGCTATTCCTGACTACGGTAACAGCCCACTTCCATTCGTGAAGAGTCTTGGATTTAGCGAAGGAGAATGGGATCGCGAAGGTAAAGTAACGGTGCTTCGTGCTTGTGCATTATCTCCATATGCTCATGATAAAGATGTATTTGAAGAATATGCTGTTAAGCTAGAAAAAGCAATTCAAGATAAACTTGAAGCAATCTACAATGAAGTAAAATAAGTTTAGTAGAAAACCATTTTAATAGTATGAATGCATAACGTTAAAAATCCGTTATGCATTCATCTTTATATATAATTGATCTTATTGATTTAAGTAAGATCAATTGAGGAGTGAAAACGTGATGGTAAAAAAAGTATTAACGATAGCAGGTTCAGATTCAAGTGGAGGAGCAGGATTACAGGCGGATCTGAAAACATTTGAAGAGTATGGTACATTTGGCCTAACTGCCATTACAACAATCGTCACAATGGATCCGGATAATAACTGGCATCATCATGTTCATCCGATTGATAAGGAACTTGTACAAGCGCAATTAAAAACAATTTTTTCCGGCGGCAAATTAGATGCGATGAAAACAGGAATGCTTGGATCTATAGAGATGATTGAGCTCGTAAGTGATGTAATTGCAACATATGAGATGCAAAATGTTGTAATTGATCCGGTTATGGTTTGTAAAGGAGAAAACGAACCACTGCATCCTGAAAATGGACTTGCCATGCGTGATCTTCTTTTACCAAAGGCAACAATTGTCACACCAAATTTATTTGAAGCAGGCCAGTTATCTGGAATGTCAAATGTAAAAACGGTAAATGATATGAAGGAAGCGGCAAAGAGAATTATCGATTTTGGTGCTGAAAATGTTGTAATAAAAGGTGGGAAATCTCTAGTGGATCATAAGGCAATCGATTTACTTTATGATGGAACAGAGTTTGTACTTTATGAAGTCGAGAAAATTCATACGAATTGCAACCATGGCGCTGGGTGTACTTTTGCAGCAGCAATTACAGCTGGACTAGCTAAAGGACTTTCGGTGAAAGAAGCCGTGGCGAAGGCGAAGGACTTCACGACAGAGGGAATTAAAAGGGGATTTGATTTTAATACATTTGTTGGTCCAGTTTGGCACGGTGCATACAATAAAGCTGAGTTGCGTTAACTGTTATATATTTTTAGGTAAATAAAATTAGGGCATAAACATCCATTGGCATGATTTGTAAGCAATATATACTCATCCAAAGTATTGTTTATGCCCTTTTGCGGTTTATCTCGCTATCTTGGGTCAGTAAGCCCCCGCCTCAAGATATAGAGAGAAGCGAGGAAGATAGGCAGGGGACGGAAAAAACTCATTGATGAAAGTTTTACTTTATTTCCATTGATTCTTTTTCAATATAGTGTTTAGATATTGAATGTGCAATTGTTCACAAATGTTAATAGTAAATGGATGAATTGATAGAACCCTATAACAATTCAAATGATAAGGAGTTTATGAAAATGAAAAGAGATGTAACACTTAAAGAAAGTATCTTTCTTTTAGTTGTTTTATTAGCAATTATAGGAACTTGTATTATTGGTTTAAGTTTACCTCCACAAGTGCCTATTTTAATTGCTATAGGAATTGTTGTGCTATTTGCAAGAGTGAAAGGTGTTTCTTGGGATACAATCCATAAAGGGATTCAGAATGGAATTTTACCAGGTCTAATTCCTATTATTATATTTATGTTAATTGGAATTTTAATTAGTGTTTGGATCGCGGCAGGAACAATTCCGACTATCATGATTTATGGATTCCAGATTTTATCCGCAAAATTCTTTTTACCTTCTGTTTTTGTGATATGTGCACTTGTAGGTGTAATGGTAGGTAGCTCATTTACAACCATTTCTACTGTAGGTATTGCATTTTTAGGAATGGGGCAAATGATGGGGTTAAACCCAGCAATGATTGCGGGGGCTATTATATCAGGTGCTTTCTTAGGGAATAATATTTCACCGCTATCTGATACAACGAACTTAGCTGCTGCTATTGCAGAAGTAGATTTATTTGAACATATTCGTAGCATGATGCGGACAATTATTCCAGCCTTTGCTATAACTCTTATCTTTTTTATATTTGTGGGACATGGAGCATCGGTATCGGCGGGAAATGAAATAGAAGAACTGATTCATACACTCCATTCATCTTTTACTATTTCAATCTTTACATTAATTCCAGTACTCGTATTATTTTTGTGTGCAATAAAAAAAGTGCCAGCTATTCCGACGTTATTAATGAGTATAACAATGACCATTGTGATTTGTTACATTTACCATCCGCATACTAGCTTTGGCCAAATTGCTGCCCTTATGCAAGATGGATTTGTTTCTAAAACGGGTGTGAAAAATGTAGATTTGCTACTTACACGCGGGGGAATGCAAAGTATGATGTGGTCTGTTTCTCTTATTCTTCTTGCTTTAACACTTGGTGGACTATTAGTAGAAGTGAAAATTATTGAAAAGCTAATTTCCAAAATTTCAAGCATGGTAAGTGCAAAAGGAAATTTAATGTTAATGACTGCACTCAGTTCTATTGGTATTAACATTCTTTTAGGTGAGCAGTATTTGTCAGTGATTTTGCCAGGTGAAGCATTTAAATCACAGTTTGAGGCAATTCATTTAGATCCTAAAAATTTATCAGGAATTTTAGCGAATGCCGGCGCTGCGGTCAATCCATTAGTTCCATGGGGAGTAAGTGGTGTGTTTATTACTGGTACGCTTGGTGTTTCTACATTGCAATATTTGCCATTCGCTGTATTTTGTTTAGTAGTTCCAGTCCTTCATGTTATTTTTGGTTTTATAGGGGATGGAAAGCGTCAATTAGGAGAACAAAGAAAAGTTAGTTAATATATTTGTTGGTGAAAAATGTAAATAAAAAAAGCTGGTAAATACCAGCTTTTTTTATTTGAAAGCATGTTTTTTTGGAGGGGACATATTTTAGACAAAAAATCGCCATGAATATGTAATAGTGGTGCCTATCTCAAAAATAAAAAATAGTGATATAATATCTTATGCCCTTTAAAGTGTTAATAAGGTTTAAATATAAATAAAATCACCTTATTGGATTATTTTTTTAATATATTTTAAGGGTGTGATCTTTAAAGAAACATGTAATAGTGCTATTCATTTTGTGAGAAATTTTATATTTGAGAGTCGATTACGTACAGATTTAGAGTATATGTATTTTATATAGAGGGATATGAAATGGACATATTTAATCCTAGCAGAAGATAAAATAAACTTTGATGTAAGAAATAAGGTTATTGTGGCGCAGCGACTACTCTAATGAAAATGGAGGTAGGCATATGCTAATAGATAAATTACGTGGAAAAGATCTAGATGAGTTTTTTGAAGTGATTTTAGCATTGGAAACTGTAGATGAGTGTTATAGTTTTTTTGATGATTTATGTACAGTGAATGAGATGAAGACAATATTCCAAAGATTTAAAGTTGCTAAAATGCTCTATAATAATAATACGTATCATGAAATTGAAGAAGAGACAGGAGCTAGTACAGCTACAATTTCTCGTGTAAAAAGATCTTTAAACTATGGGAATGATATGTATGATGTTATTTTTACAAGAATGAAGGAAAAGTAATTTTTAATAGTTGATATTTAACTAGGTGAAGTTTTAAATGTATATATACATTAATTAAAAAACCGACATAACCCCCCTCTTTTTAGGTG
>NZ_JBALQK010000131.1:0-14830 GCF_036965845.1 Bacillus sp. JJ1127
GTTTGCTCTTTCTGTTTTTACTTCGCATGTGGCAGAAAAAGAAAAAGGCCCTGACCGTTTCTATGCATGGTCAGATGCTCTCTCTCATCTAAAAAGAGGGGGGTATGTCGGTTTTTTAATTGATGTATATATATCCATTTTGATTTTCCAACATATAAGTCGCTGCTATGAAGAACAAAAAGTGACCTGCGCTCGTTCTCTCTTTGTTTTAACTTGGCGTGGGGCAGGAAGAGGGTCTGACCGCTTCTATGCATGGCTGGATGCTCTTTCCCATCTAAAAAGAAAGGGTTTATGTTGGTTCTTCAATTTGTATTTATATAGAAAGAGCTTTCTAGTAATCTAGAAAGCTCTAAAACTATAACTTAAGGTGCTTTTGTGTAGCCTAAGAAGTGACTCTTCCAATAAGAGTTATTTAATGAAGCTACTGCAACACCCTTATCTCCAGCTTGAATAAATGATCCACCGCCAAGGTAGATACCCATGTGAGAAGGACCAGACTTATAAGTATCTTTGAAATAGATTAAATCACCAGGTTCAGGATTTGAAGTTTGTGATAAGCTACTCCAATATCCTGCCACACTTTGACGGCTAATGTTATGACCAAATTTATTAAAGACGTGGAAAATGTAACCACTGCAGTCAACACCATTAGCAGAAGTACCACCCCATACATATGGTACACCTGCCATTGATTGTGCGTATGCAAGTATAGAAGAGGCATTTCCACTGTTGTTATTTGTATTATTATTTTGATTTTGATTATTATTGTTATCTGTTACGTTAGATGGTTTGTTAGGTTTATTATCTACAGCGCCACTAACTGGTGTTTTTGATAGGAAGCGAGTTCCGATATAGCCAGTTTGACCGTTGTAGTTAACTTTACTCCATCCGGAATTTTCAGAAATTACTTGCACCTTTTGACCTTGAGGAAGGGCACCGATGATTCTGTAATTTGTACCTTCGCCACTACGTACATTTAATGCAGATGCATTAATGTAGTATTCACCAACGGATCCTTGTGGTTGTTGTTCTTGCTCAGGTTGTTTTGGCTGTGAAGGTGCATCTGTGCCGCCTTTAACGAACTTTACAAATTCGCTACTTACATAACCAGTTTGTCCTTGATGGTTAACTTTAAACCAACCATTTTCAACACCGGTAACGTTTAATGTTTGACCATTTAATACGCCACCGATAACACTTTGGTATGTAGCTGGACCTGTACGAACGCGAAGAGATGTTGCGTTAACAACATAAGTACCGCCAGTTTGAACAGTTACATTCCCACTTTGATATTTTGGCTCTTCTTTGTTACCTTGAATGGTATTTTCGCCGGAGCCACCTTTTGTTACATAGTCCTTGCTAATATAAGCAGCTTGTCCTGCATAGTTAATTTTAAACCAATCTTGAACTTCTCCTACAACCTGTACAACTTGTCCTTTAGGAACGGAGCCTAAAGTTGTATGAGAAGTGCTAGGACCTGTACGAACACGAAGGGAAGATACATTGACTGTATAGTTTCCACTTGCTGGTTGTACAGCTGTGTTGTTATTGTTGTTATTATTTGTAGAGCTAGCGTTTGAAGAAGCACCGGATACAAATTCGCTACTTACGTAACCAGTTTGACCATTATGGTTAATTTTAAGCCAACCATTTTCTTGGCCAATTACGTTTAATGCTTGTCCTTCATATACACGTCCTACAATGGAACTGGAATTATTTGGGCTTGTGCGAACACGTAATACATCAGCAGTAACTTTGTTGTTTCCACCTGCACTTACGCTTGTTTTTGCAGCGCCATTTTTTGACACAAATTCGCCATTAACATAACCAGTTTGACCATTATGGTTAATTTTGAACCAACCATTTTCTTCTCCAATCACGTTTAGTGCTTGTCCTTCGTAAACACGAGAGATGATATCGTGAGAAGTACTAGACCCTGCGCGAACGAGCAATACGTCAGCAGTCACTTTGTAATTTGAATTGTTTTGTGATGCGGCTTGAATAGCTTGTGCAGCAGGCTTTTGTGCATTTTGTTCAGGTGCAGCTTGAACGTTATCAAGTGTCGGGGCTGCGCCTCCTGCTACAGACACTGCCGCAAGACCAGCAAGATATTTTTTCATGTTTGTCGATTCCTTTCTGTCTGTAATATAGTGATGAAATATTTACCAACTGTTAAAAATTCTAAAAGGCATGTCGATTACTGTCAAGTCTTATAAGGGAATCCGAATATGACAAAAAGGTTACAAAACAAAATCAAGGTGTGAATTACCACCTTGATTTTCACTAGAAATCCATATATTGAAAAATGATTAGAGTGAAACTATACGCATTTAAGATAATGAGATGTCAGAAACCGAAAAACTTTGTACAAATGATTTTTGTAGTAATTTTGTGGTTGGACCAACTTGACCGTTCAAAATAGCAATTCCATCAAGATGTGTCATAGGTAAAATCTCCACGGTTGTTCCTGTAAAAAAGCACTCGTCTGCATTATAAACATCACGAATACTAAATAGTTCTTCTTGCACAGGGATTTGTAGTTTATTGGCTAAAGATAGAATATACTGACGGATAATCCCGTTTAAGATTAAATGATTGGCGGGATGCGTATAAAGAGTACCGCTTTTTACAAGAAAGAAATTAGAGTGGCTCCCTTCTGTGACGATGCCATTACGAACGAGAAGTGCTTCTTTACAACCTTTACGTTCTGCTTTTGTATAAGCTAATACATTAGGTAATAAATTTAGTGATTTAATATCACAGCGAAGCCAGCGTGCATCAGGTTCTGATATAGCGCGTATCCCATATTCAATCCATAGGGCAGGTCGTTCTTTTTTTGATATATAGGCATAGATTGTTGGGGCTACATCAAAAGAAAATGCATGTGCACGAGCTTGGACCCCACGAGATACTTGTAAGTAGACTGTTCCGTCTTCATGAAAGTTATTATTTTCGAGTAATTTGTAGAGTAATGTAATGAGTTCAGCTTTGGAGAATGGAAGTGTTAATTCGATTTCGTCCATTGAGCGATATAATCTTGTTAAATGTGGATCTAATAAGTGCAGGTTTCCTTTATAGATACGAATGACTTCATAGACGCCATCACCAAATTGTAATCCCCGTTCTTCTAACTGTATGTACGTTTGTTTTTTATTTGTATCAATAACAGTATCATTCCATAATACAAATCTTTCGTATGTCAATTTACGTCCCATCCTTTCTTAATCGTTTGAATAGTGAGTCGTGATCAAAGTAAGGGTGCTACTATATCACTTACTAAAGTAAAAAATCCTTTTGGTTGTTGTTATGTAAATTCTTTTCATGATGCTATTTGTAGGTAGCAAAAAATGTGCTGGAAATAAAAAGGGGCTAGCCTGTAAGGATCAGATGAATAAGGGCCATCAGTGAAGGTGAAAATTTTTTTATTGTATTTTGCATATACAAATTCGAAAATGAGCAATAAGAATCCTGCTTTTTACGATAAAAAAAGCAACATTCAGCATGAATGTTGCATAAGGAGGATAGCTATGTTTCATAGGGACATTGTCTTGTTAAAGGCTTGATGGATGACAAATCAGAACGTCCTTTAAAGACAATTCGTGTTACTTCCAGTAACACTAGAAAATTGTTAACAAAAGTTCCTAACATTCCCCAAAGGAAACTTTTCATAAAGTTTGAAATGAGAGACGGGGAATATATGCGACTTTGCTTATAAATTCAATTATAAAGATGTTTCATAAATTTTATGTAAATATTTAGTGAAGATTATGTAATTTTAACATCTTAGTATATAGTTCCAAATACTATGTTTAGGAAAGAGATGATGAATGAGGATGAAAAAAAGACGCCGGGATTACTCGGCGCCCTTTTTGTCTTCTTTAATAACGGTTTTTACTTCGCCAGTCTTGATTTTGTTGCTGTCAGAGAAGCGAAGTAAATCTCCCTCAATGAGTTTATCAGACATGTGCAGTTCATTTTGTGCACGGTCAATCATTGCTTGAGCTTCATCTTTTGGTACTTGTACGACCTCGCCTGTTTCGCGATTATAGAATGTATTATTTGTGTACATATATTGTTCTGTTACAAAGCTTCCATCGCGAAGAACAACGAATGATTTATAATCTGGTGAGAATACATCATGACCGAAGTGAATGTCATTGCTTGAATCAACACCAAGTAAGTTTAGAATTGTAGGTTTAATATCAATTTCACCCGTTGGTTTTGAAATTGTTTTACCTTCTTTTTGACCTGGAACATGAATAAACATTGGTGTTTTTTGTAAGTTCATATGATCAAATGTTGTAATTTCTTCTTTGCCTAAGAACTGTGCCATTGCACGGTTATGATTTTCAGAAATACCATAGTGGTCACCGTAGAATACGATAACAGAGTTATCGTAAAGACCTTCTGCTTTTAGACGTTCAATAAAGTGTTTTAACGCTTCGTCTAAATAACGAGCTGTTACTACGTAACGGTCAAATACACCATCACCAGAGTTATAAGGTTCAATGAACTTTGTTCCCTCATCGTAATCAAATGGATAATGGTTTGTTAAAGTAAGGAAACGTGTATAGAACGGTTTCTTAATATTTTTTAACATATCCACTGATTGATCAAAATACTCAATATCTTTTAAACCCCACCCTAGTTTTGTTTCAGGTGTAATTTTATAATCTAATTCGTTAAAGTAACGATCGTAACCAAGTGCAGGGTACACGATGTTACGGTTCCAGAATGTTGCGTTGTTTGCATGGAATACAGCTGTGTAATATCCTTGCTGACGCAGAATTTCTGGGGTTGCTGTATATTCATTGTTACCGTGTGTAAAGAATACAGCACCACGGTCTAATGGGTATAGCGATGTATCTACTAAGAATTCAGCATCTGAAGTTTTTCCCTGTCCAGTTTGGTGGAAGAAGTTATTAAAGTAATAACTTTCTTTTGCAAATTGGTTTAAGAATGGTGTAACTTCTTGACCATTTACAGTTGCACCAATTAAGAATGTTTGTAGTGATTCAAGAGAAACGACAATTACGTTTTTCCCTTTGGCAACGCCAAACATATTTGGATCCGGTTTACTTTGATTTGTTTTTACATAGTTTTCTGTTTCTTGTAATTTGCTACCATCAGCAAATGCTTTTTGTGAACTTGATTTTGCTTGCAAGCCAAGGTCATATACTTGGTGTGTATATAAACCTAAGTTTTTTACGAGCATAACACGGTCAAATGAACGAGTTAATAGCTCTGGGCGCTCAGTTTCTGCAAGACCTAAGTTTGCGAAGAAAATAGCAATAGTTGAAACGAAATATAAAGAACGCATTGGACGTGATACACGTTCCGTTTTTGCGAAGTCTTTCTTTTTCTTTAATAGCACGAAGAAAAGAATAATATCGGCAAATGCAACGATGATTTTGTAGTTAAGTAGTTCTTTTACACTGGATCCTAGCTGTCCAAAGTTGGATGTTTGGAAAAGGACTGGTAAAGTAACGAAGTCATTGTAGAATCCATAGAACATTACGTTACCAACAAGAATGATTGTTAAAACACAATCAATTCCAAGTGCTATATAGTTCCGTTTCTTCCCTTTTGCGAATAATGCAAGACCCACAAACAGTAATGATGTCGCTAATGGACTAATGAATAAGATAAATTCTTGCATGAAAGATTCAAGTTTTAAATCAAAGCTCGTACGTGTAATAATGTAAGTTTTCAGCCATACAGCCAAAGCAACGAACAGAGTAAAACGTACATTATGAAATTGTGATTTTAAAGATTCCTTCATCCATTCCACCCTTTCTCTATCAGGCTTGGTCGATTTTGGAGCGAAAAATGCTAAAATAAAAAATACATAGTTTTCTTTGCAATGAGTAGAGTTTTTGATATTCACCCATGTACGACTTTAACTATGCATACCCTTTTGGTTTCTTTTGTTGGTTCATAAGTATAACGTCATCTCTGTATTATACAACAAAATTCAGTTCTGAGAAACACTATAACATTTTACATCTTTTTGTATTTTTTAATTGTTACTGCCAGAGAAAACTTTAACATTGGTTTATATGCTCGTCAACTAGAAAATATAACAAAGATAAAGGGGAATGTTAAGCAGAATTCAATATTTTATATTAAGAAATATAAGTAGAAAGTATGATGTAATCCGCTAGGAAGCCATTATTATGAGGGAACATGGTTATATAAATCCATTTTAATTTTTCAATATACAAGTCGCTGCTATGCAGAATAAAACATGACCTGCACTTGTATTCTCCCTTTGTTTTCATCCTTATATGTGGTAGGAAAAGGCCCTGACGGTCAGATGCTCTCGTCCATCTAAAAAAGGGGGGATGTCGGTTTTTTAACTTGTATCTATATAGAAAATATACGAACGCTTGTTCTTTTGTTTGTTATCTGTTAAAATGAAATTCCATTGGTAAGCTATGTGTATATTTGATGAACTTTTTCTTAAATAACGAAGCTAGTTTTTTAGAAGATATATCTGTTTTTTTGATAATGAAAAAAAGTATGGGGGCTGTTTATATGGAGCGGAAATTTTCAGTCGAAGCGTTTTGGAAGAAAGTAAAACATGTAGCAAAACAAGCAGGACAGTCGGTTATTTATGCGAGTTTATTACTGTTTTATGTGTTGCAAAGGCCAGATGTTCCTAAACGGGTAAAGGCAACAATCATCGGAGCGCTTGCTTACTTTATTGCACCAATTGATGCGATTCCAGATTTTATAGCTGGGATTGGTTATACGGATGATTTAGGCGCATTAACGGCTGCATTATTGCAAGCATCTATGCATGTAAATGAAGATGTGAAGGAAAAAGCACAGATGAAATTAGCGGATTGGTTTGGTTCGGATATAGATACATCGTTTATCGATCAAAAATTAGATCAATAGGTGAGAACTGTCATAGACTGACAGTACGAACATAAGCGAGGAAGTGCACTATGCCATCAGGAAAAACACATACGAAAATAAACTTACTTTCCCTGCCGATTGTTTTGTTTATGCTTGTTTCATATGGACTAACAAATTTTGATTTTCTATTAACTTTTGGGATTGGATTTTTAATTGGTACGTTTTTTTTAACACCGGATTTAGATACTCATAGTAATGCCTATAATAAATGGGGATTACTTCGGATCTTTTGGTATCCGTATCAATGTGTGATGCCTCATCGTTCTTTTTTAACGCATACGATTGTAATAGGTGACCTTATTCGTATCTTGTATATGCTACTAGTCTTTTCTCCATTTCTATACATATTAAATGAAACAGTATTAGACGGAAAGCTAGTAGAAATGGCAAAAGAGCACGATGTATCATTAGTGACATTTGTAATGGGAGTTATTGCTGCAAGCGCACTTCATATTATAGCGGATCAATTGAATACACGTCGTAAAAGAATTATGCGAAGAAAAAAGAAAAGACGAAGAAGATAAAGCACTTGCGAATTGCGAGTGCTCTTTTAGTGTTTCAAGGTTGATTACAACGTTTAATCAAACGTTTGTTTAAGCAGAGGAAGGTTGTGGTGATAGCTTTTCTGAAAATAAATCAAACGTTTGTTTAAAAAAAGTTATTTTATTATTCATAAATAGAAAATGGATAAATAAGCAGAAATTCGGTTTAAAATAATAAAATTTTCAAAAAATATCCCCAAAAAGGAAATGATATGGTAAAGTATAAATATAGTGATATGAAAACGTTTTCCTTGGACGTTTTTTATTTTAGACTGAAAGGTATGATGACCGGATAGTCTATTGATATGATTATGAGGATTTTAAAACAGGGGATTACAGAAAGGGAGAGGGACAATGAACACATGGACGCAAGTTTACGATCCGTTCGGTAACATTTGGGTTTCCGCAGCGGTCGCACTTATTCCAATTATCTTTTTTTTCTTGGCTTTAGCAGTTTTTCGCATGAAGGGGCATGTGGCAGGATTTATTACAGTGGTATTAACAATTTTAGTTGCAATATTTGCATATAAAATGCCGTTTACAATGGCAATGGCAGCAACTGGATATGGTTTTTTATACGGGTTATGGCCAATTGCATGGATTATTATCATGTCGGTATTCTTATATAAAATTTCTGTAAAAACAGGACAGTTTGACGTAATTCGTGCATCTGTATTATCAATTACGAATGATCACCGTCTACTCGTTATCTTAATTGGCTTCTCATTTGGAGCGTTTCTGGAGGGGGCAGCAGGATTTGGTGCACCAGTAGCAATTACTGCTGCACTTCTTGCGGGTCTAGGTTTAAATCCTTTATATGCGGCTGGGCTTTGCTTAATTGCTAATACAGCACCAGTAGCATTTGGAGCGATGGGGATTCCGATTACAGTTGCGGGGCAAGTAACAGGTATTGATCCGCATAAAATCGGGCAAATGGCTGGGCATCAATTACCATTCTTATCAATGTTTGTTCCGTTCTTTATCGTATTTTTAATGGATGGCTTCAAAGGAGTAAAACAAACGTGGCCTGCATTATTTGTAGCTGGCGGTTCCTTTGCTATTACACAATTTATTACAGCAACATTTTTAGGGCCAGAGCTTCCGGATATTACATCAGCGCTTGTCAGCTTAGTATGTTTATCGTTATTCCTGAAAGTGTGGCAACCGAAAGAAATCTACCAATCTAATCAAGAAAATGCTGAAGTGGCAGCAACGACTGCATCTATGCCAAGATTAACAGCGGGAAAAGTCGTAAAGGCTTGGTCACCATTTATCATTTTAACGATTATGGTAGTTATTTGGAGTCAGAAATTCTTTAAATCTTTATTTGCTCCAGGCGGGGCTCTAGAAAGTCTTGTCTTTAAGTTTGAAATTCCAGGTTTGCACAATCTAGTAATGAAGGCAGAACCGATTGTAAATAAACCAACGCCTTATGAAGCAATATTAAAGTTGGATGTTATATCGGCGACTGGAACAGCAATTTTAATTGCTTGTATTATTTCAATATTTGTGTTGAAAATGAGTGCAAAACAAGCAGCTGAAACGTTTAAAGAAACCTTACAAGAATTAAAGATGCCGATTTTATCTATCGGTCTTGTATTAGGATTTGCATTTATTGCAAACTATTCTGGTTTATCATCGACACTAGCATTAGCATTGGCGGCAACAGGTGGATTATTCCCATTCTTCTCACCATTCCTTGGCTGGCTAGGCGTATTCCTAACAGGATCGGATACATCAGCAAACGCATTATTCTCTAATCTACAGGCAATTACAGCGCAACAAGTTGGTGTAAAAGAAGTATTGCTTGTTGCGGCTAATACAACAGGTGGTGTAACGGGTAAAATGATTTCTCCGCAATCGATTGCGATTGCGTGTGCAGCAGTAGGACTTGCTGGAAAAGAATCTGACTTATTCCGATTTACATTAAAGCATAGTCTATTCTTTGTAACCATTGTTGGTATTATGACATATGTACAAGCTTATTATTTAACGTGGATGATACCGTAAGCAATAGTCATCAATTTAACACAAACAAGCCAGGTGCTGAAAGCACCTGGCTTGTTTCATAACCCTAACTCGATGGTTACGCACGGCATGAGAGACTATTCATCCCCGATTAAGGTTTCAATTTATCAACTGTTCGAGAAGGCATATCGACTAGCAGACAAAAAACGATATGTAAAAATACAATTCATTTATTTGTATTTTTCTGATTATCGTGTATGATGGGAAAGTATTGAAAATTAAATCAGTGATAAACTAGGGGTGCTTAAGTGATGCTTAGGCTGAGAGAGAAGTGCGATAACTTCTTAACCCTTTGGACCTGATCTGGCTCGTACCAGCGTAGGGAAGTTAACGGCTTTACATAACAATGTCTTTATGAGCCAGGTCCTTGTTTTACTATGGACCTGGCTTTTTTATTTGGTATGCGCTGGCCACAAGTTTTGTTCTCGTCCTTGTCACAAGAAAAGCGGAACCGATCATTACGATTGGGTGAAGTGCAAATCAAGATACTTGAAACTAATTAGGAGCCGACTCGCGGTTCTGAGCAAAGAAGGTTTCTTGAAATGATAAAGGGGAGGAAACACAAATTATGAAGCAATCTGTTTCAGCTGAGCAAATTGAATTGAAGTCGAGTTTACCAGGGAGTAAGAAAGTCTATGTTGATGGACTACGTGAAGGTATGAAAGTACCAATGCGTGAAATTGAGCAAAGTGAAACAAACGGTGTACCAAATCCACCGATTCGTGTATATGATACGAGCGGTCCATACACAGATCATGCGTACAAAGTTGAGCTAGAAAAAGGAATTCCAGCGCCGCGCCATGCTTGGATTGTTGAGCGCGGGGATGTGGAAGCGTATGAAGGGCGCGAAATGAAACCAGAAGATGATGGTGTGAAGGCAGCATCTCAGCATACACCAGTCTTCCCGCAAATGGATCGCAAGCCGCTTAGGGCAAAGAAAGGTGCAAATGTAACACAAATGCACTATGCACGTAACGGTATTATTACGTCTGAGATGGAGTATGTTGCGATTCGGGAAGGGATGGAACCAGAATTTGTTCGTAAGGAGATTGCTGAAGGACGCGCGATCTTGCCAGCAAACATTAACCACCCAGAAGCAGAACCGATGATTATTGGACGCAATTTCCATGTGAAAGTTAATGCGAATATCGGAAACTCTGCTGTATCTTCTTCTATTGCGGAAGAAGTAGAAAAGATGACTTGGGCAACACGCTGGGGTGCGGATACTATTATGGATTTATCAACGGGAAAAAATATTCATACAACGCGTGAATGGATTATTCGTAACGCGCCTGTACCAGTTGGAACAGTGCCAATTTATCAGGCGTTAGAAAAGGTAAATGGGATTGCTGAAGATTTAACGTGGGAAGTATATCGTGATACGTTAATTGAACAAGCAGAGCAAGGCGTGGATTACTTTACAATTCATGCTGGTGTACTACTTCGTTACATTCCAATGACAGCAAAGCGTATGACAGGGATTGTTTCACGGGGCGGCTCGATTATGGCGCAGTGGTGTTTATACCATCATAAAGAAAACTTCCTATATACTCACTTTGAAGAAATTTGTGAAATTATGAAACAATACGATGTTTCCTTCTCTCTTGGAGATGGATTACGTCCGGGTTCGATTGCAGATGCAAATGATGAAGCACAATTCTCTGAGCTTGAAACACTTGGTGAGTTAACAAAAATTGCTTGGAAGCATGATGTGCAAGTAATGATTGAGGGACCAGGACATGTACCGATGCATTTAATTAAAGAGAATATGGAGAAAGAAATTGATATTTGCCAAGGTGCACCGTTCTATACACTCGGACCTTTAACAACAGATATCGCACCAGGATATGACCATATTACCTCTGCAATTGGTGCAGCAATGATCGGCTGGTTTGGTACTGCAATGCTTTGCTATGTAACGCCGAAAGAGCATTTAGGATTACCAAACAAGGATGATGTTCGCGAAGGAGTTATTACGTATAAAATTGCAGCTCATGCAGCTGATCTTGCAAAAGGGCATAAAACAGCGCAACAACGTGATGATGCACTTTCAAAAGCTCGCTTTGAATTCCGTTGGCGCGATCAATTTAACTTATCTTTAGATCCTGAACGTGCAATGGATTTCCACGATGAAACATTACCAGCAGAAGGAGCAAAAACAGCTCATTTCTGTTCCATGTGTGGTCCGAAGTTCTGCAGTATGAGAATTTCACACGATATTCGTGAATATGCAAAAGAAAATGATTTAGAAACAACGGAAGCAATGGAAAAAGGTATGGAGGAGAAAGCTAGAGAATTTAAAGAAGCTGGTAGTCACTTATATCGATAAATAGAGTATACGATTTTGAACACCTCTTTACTTCATTGATCACATGTACTTAACTTAAATATAGAAGCCCCCTTCGCTAAGACGGTAGCAGAGGGGGCTATTATTATTTCTCCTTTAAGAACGTTCGATCTTTTAAGAATAAATTCCAGAAGAAGATAAAGCCTGGAAGCAAGATTGCGATACCAATCGCATAGAGAATAAGCAAGGCGTAAAAAGTTTCTTTCGTTGTAAAACTTGTAGATACAGTGACATCTGGATAAATGATATATGGTAGATGTGCAACGCCATAAGCGTAGCTTGCAAATGCATATTGTGCAACAACTGCTAAAACAGCGATTCGCGGCCAGCCGAGTGAATCGTATTTTTTATTTGTCCACCAAAGGGAAGAGTATCCGATGACAAATAAAATAATGGAGACTGTAAACCAAGGAAATTGTTTAATTAATCCTTGCATGAGCCAGTGCGTTTCTGGGTCCATAACAACAAGGGCGATAATTGCTGTAACGAGTGTTGCTGGACCGAGTATGATGGCATTACGTCTATAAAGACGATACGTATCCTCTGAGCGTTGTTCTCTTGCAAAATCAGCTAAAAAAAGAGAGGACAGGAATAGCTCAGAAGTTAATCCGAATAACATATAACAATAAATTACAGGGCTTGAAAGAAGCTTTCCGTATAATAGAGCTTCTTTGCCTCCAGAAGTCGTAATATAGGCGCCTTCTGTTACGGGTAAAACCGTAATTAGCAAGGCGGGAATTAAAAGTCCAGTAATACCAGAAATAACGCGCATGGTATGTTCATATTTTGGTACGGAATAGGCAAACACCATAAATGTACTACGAATGGCGACGAGAACTAAAATTAATGTCACAGGTACGAACATGACCGTTGCAAGGGTGAAAGTCGCTTTTGGAAAGAAACCAAGAAATGCAACAACAACAAAAACAAGGAACGTATTAGTGACTTCCCAAGTGGGTGATAAGTAACGGTTGGCAAGCTTTCCAGCAAGTGTTGGAAGCTTGGCGTATACCATGCCCCAAAAACCAGCTCCGAAGTCAATGGAGCCTAACATGCTATATACGAAGATAAGAGCCCATAAGATGATAATCGCAATACTTGCTTCATGCACGAGAATCTCCTCCTTGCTGCTTTAAATCATTTTGTAATGGATGTCTTCTAAAGAATGTCCGTAGTACGAAAATCGTTAAAGCGCCTAGTCCAATATACAAAATGACGAATACTACAAATAAAGGTCCGACAAAATCAGCGCGTGTGGCCGAATCGATTGTGCGCTGCATTCCATAAATTGTCCAAGGTTGACGACCGCTACAACTGAAAATCCATCCGCATTCAATACCGAACATCATAATCGGTCCACATGCAGCAGTTCCCCATAGTAGCCACTTCGGCAATTCTGCTCCTTTTTTTCGATAAATAAAGTACCAATAGAGAAGAGCAATTGTTGCAACAGCAAAGGTAAATGTGGCTGTACCGACCATTAAATCAAAGAATGTGTGGGTATAAAATGGTGGCCATGTTTCTTGTGGAAATGCATTTAACCCTGTTACAACGGTGTTAGGGTCTAATCCAACTAGTAAGCTGAGCATATTGGGAATTTCCAGGGCATAGTTTAATTCATGGGTTACAGGATCCACCAATCCACCAATCGCTAGAGAAGCGTGGGATTTCGTATCAAATAATGCCTCCGCTGCCGCTAATTTTTCTGGAGAATGCTCATGTAAAGCAATTGCGGATTCATGGCCGGAGATCCACATCGTTGCACCAGTAATAAATGTGACGACAAGCCCTAAAAATAATCCTTTTTTATGATAAGCAATTTCCCGTGCGCTTGTATTTCGTTTTAATAATTTAAATCCAGCGATAGAAGCGATGACAGCCGCTCCGGTTGCATAAGCAGTGATTACAACGTGAAAGGAGCTTGTGAAAAAGCTCGGATTAAAGAATGCTTTCCATGGATCAACGTTAAAAACGGAACCGTCTGGATGCATAGAAAAGCCCGCAGGTGTGTTCATCCATGTATTTGCTGAAGTGATTAACACAGCGGATGCAGTAGCACCGAGCATAACGAAAAAGAGAGATACGAGTCTCATAAATGGAGGTAATTTATCGGCTGCATATACATAAATAGACATAAATAACGCTTCTAAGAAGAAGGCAAAAATCTCAATTTGAAAGGGTACAGAAATTACCTGACCGACAATTTTGGCGAACCCGGGCCAAAGAAGTGAAATTTGTACACCGACAATTGTTCCAGTTGGAATTGCAACGCCGAGAAGGATGGCGAAAGCCTTTGTCCATCTTTTTGCCATGACGGCATAATCTGAATCTTTTTTCCAGTGATATAATACTTCGCTTATAAAAATCATTAAAGATAGTCCGATTCCAAGTGTTGCGAAAATAATGTGGAATGCTAATGATGAACCGAAGAAAGCCCGTGACAAAGTAACAGTATCCATAATTCTACTCCTTTTCATTTTTACCATTATTTTCTGATCGAATTGGAAAATTTATTCAAAAAGATGCCAAAAATATATATGTATTTTAAAAAGTGAATATGGTATTATGATTCTGAAATATTCAGAAAAGCTCAAAAAAAGAACGGGAAAATATTTCGTTTGTGTTTTAGAGCAAAATCTTTTATAATTTTTATGCGAACGTGAGTTCTGTTTAGGGTGTGGCTGAAACTAACAGAATGAGGAAGTTCATGTGAAATGGAGGGGATGTTTTATGTATCCTGAAGTCATTAACAAAATGGCATTTTCAAAAGAGCATAAAGATTTGTTATTAAAGTTATACAATAAAGAAATTACGCGGCGTGAATATGATCGTCTTGTGCAATCGCTATATAAGCCTACAAAAGAAGCGTGTGAGGGATAGAGAGTAAAGAAGACAATCGAAATCGATTGTCTTTTTTTATGTGTGTGTATGCTCTTGTGGTGTTGTTTGGATCACAAGTTATATTTTGCATAAAGAAGCTGTCCAAAAA
>NZ_JBALQK010000131.1:14857-16243 GCF_036965845.1 Bacillus sp. JJ1127
TTTTTGGACAGCTTCTTTACTTTTTACTTCTTAATAGAGGTCGTAATGGTACAAGCGTCGGCCATTTTAATACAGGTGTGGGAGAAGGCCCTGTAATCCACGTATGGAATGGGAGGATGCTACATATAACCATTGTGATGATAGAGAGTGTTGCCGTCAAAAGAAAAAGTAATAGACTATATAGAATTGTATTTGCTTGAATTGTAAATAGAGATAGTAATTTCGTAATGAGTTGTAAAAAGAAATAGTGTGCTAAATAGGCCCCATATGTGTAGTTTCCGATAAAACGTAATGTTTTATATAAGGCCCCTCGCCGCTGTACGATCATCATAGAAAGTACGTATAGTATTAAAATTTCACATACAATGTACAGAAACATGGATGGCTTTAAATAGGTAGATACAGTAAGGTGAATCGAATTTACACCATAGAAGCTAAATAGTTCATAGTTGATAAATAAGAAGAGAATAAAAAATAAGATTGTTATAAGTGGTATGTGTTTCGTTACAAATAAACGCCAAGCTTTTAACGCTACAGCCGCAATTCCTCCCATGACGAAGTAGAATGAATAGAAGAGGAAGGAACGATCTGTATAGTGTAAAATGGCGGAAGTTGTTAGTTGTTCGCCATTAAAAATATAGTGAGAAGAATACCACATTAAGAGAAAATATATGATGGCGAAAATGGTCATATATCTATATGTATCGTGCTGATTATGTGTGCGTCTTTGAAACCAATAGAATAAAGTACATAGCAGGGGGAACAGTAAATGAATTTGGAACATCATGATGACATACCAAAGGTGAGGGGCAGCTGTTCCGAGCAATAGGTTCTTTATCCCACCGTGCCATGTAACGACTTGATTTGTTGTAAATAAGTAAAGAATAGACCAAAGGAAGTAAGGAGCAAGTAAGTGTGCTGTTTTTTCATAGATGTATTCTTTATAGACAATTTGTTTTGTATATTGCCGAATTAAATGAAATCCAACAATAAAGATGAATGCAGGTGCTGAAAATTTTGCGAGATTAAATAGCATTCCCATAATGAGAGATTGCTCTAATACGATATTTCCTTGATTCATTGTATATAGTAAGGAACTTTGCAAAACAACGGCAAGAAAAGCGATACTTTGCAAAACCTTAAATTCTGGGGCGCTTTGTGTCATGTCTTCCATCTCCTTTTCCATACATGATTATAGTACGAAGGCGTGAAAAGGGCTGTGGAAACTTTGTGAAATTTATAACAAATGTATAAAATGGTGTGTTGGTAGAGTAGATGGAGACAAAAATAAAAAAGCAAAGAGGAGGCCAGGTAGTTAGCTTCTTCTTTGCTTTGTTCTCGGTAAATTTAGGGATTATTAACCACGATCAGGTGGTGGTGGATCCA
>NZ_JBALQK010000131.1:16456-22495 GCF_036965845.1 Bacillus sp. JJ1127
GTGGTGGATCCATAAAAGTAATGTTAGTAGGGTTCTCAGATGATGGATTAATACTTGTAGCAGCTGAAGCGTTGCTAAAACCGAATGCTGGAAGTGCTAATAAGGCCACCGCAGGTAATACAAATAATTTTTTTTTCATGAAAAAACTCCCCTCAATTTGTATTCTTTTTAATTATCTGAAAATTTGCAATAAAATTCAATGTAATTCAGGTGGTATAACTTGAAAAATAAATAACAGAAAATTCAATAAAATAATGAAGTAAGGAGCCTATTTGTTGAAACTATAACAGATAGACTCCGTATTCTATATGAGCTGTAAAGGGACAGTAGAGTAGATGGTCCAGTTTTTAGAGAGCCGGTACATTTTAATGAATGCAATTACTGTGAAGGGACTAGCAAGCGAATGTGTAGCGTTATATAAGAAAATGGCAGCAGAAGAATGAAACCTTGCGTGTGCAAGGTTTTTTGTGCTTGAAAAAGGGTTAGTTATGACAAAAACAAAACCACTTATGTAGCAATCTATATCTTTTTTTTAAATATATGTAAAAATAAAAGTGTAAAGGGGGTGGGAATCATTGAAAATCCACATTGAATTAGACCCATCACAAGATGAGATAGAGATTATTGTAAAGGCAAAAGAAGTAACAGATGAAATTCACCATCTTGTAAAAAGGATAGAAGGGGGGAGTGTGAGACAAATTGTAGGAGTTCTAGAGCAGCAATATTATTTGTTAGAACTAAAAGATATTTATTGGTTTTATGCTGAGGGAAGAAAAGTGATGGCACAGACAACGAAGGGAAGACTTGAAGTAAAGTCGAGGTTGTATGAGCTAGAAACAAGGCTACAAGATGATCGCTTTGCACGATTTTCAAAATCGATATTAGCAAATTTACAGCATGTAACGAGCTTTGAAATGTCGTTTAGCGGAAGTATGTGTGCTCACTTTTCAAATGGAATGAAAGAGTACGTTTCGAGAAAATATGTACCATTTATTAAAGCAGCTTTAAATATAGGAGGAGGTTAGAAATATGGTTACATTATTTGATAGAATTGGCGGCAAGGTGCTTTCTGGAATGGCGATGGCAATGTTTTATAGCCTATTGTTTTTAGGGATTGGTTATGTAAAAGGGATGGAGAATATAGAGGTAAAAACACTACTTGTTTATCTTGTTACAGCAAATATTGTCGGGCTGATTTTTTCATTTGCGTCCTTTGTGTTTGAGAAGGAAGAATGGAGCATCTTAAAACAAACAATGATTCATTTCATTATTTTGTTGGGCACATTTTTACCAATTGTTATTTGGATTGGCTGGGTTCCGAATCATCTCGTTCCGATTCTTATTTGTATAGGTAGCTTTATCGTTGTTTATTTCATTATATGGCTTACGATGACAATCTATTGGAAGAAAAAAATTGAGGACTTGAATAATGGACTGAAATAAGATGTTGTGTTCTGTTGAATACTCGATATACGAAAATAAGCCAATATGGCTTATTTTTTTGGTTTAAACACAACTAAACACGAATCTATTTTCATACAGATATGGGTTAAAAGTGTGTTGTTTTAAAATACACTATTTGAAGGCGGTAACTTTGTATGGCTAGATAATATAAAGAATATAGCCACTTAAAGCGCCAAGAATAACAATGATCCATGGAGGTGCTTTCCAAAATGCTAATAGACAAAATAAGAGAGAAGCGATGACAAAGTCAACCGTACTCATAATGGAACTTGTCCAAATGGGGTTGTAAAAAGCTGATAATAAAATACCAACAACAGCAGCGTTAATGCCGAGGAGTGCACCTTGTACATATGAACAGCGTCTAACTTGATCCCAAAATGGTAATATGCCAATGACGAGTAAGAATGCTGGGAGAAAGATAGCAATTGTCGCAAGGATAGCTCCTAGTGTCCCATCCAGTACAGCTCCTATGTAAGATGCAAATGTAAAAAGAGGGCCTGGTACAGCTTGCGTTAAGCCGTATCCTGCTAGAAATTGCTCTTTTGTCATCATGCCA
Organism: Bacillus sp. JJ1127; assembly: GCF_036965845.1. Taxonomy (NCBI): domain Bacteria; kingdom Bacillati; phylum Bacillota; class Bacilli; order Caryophanales; family Bacillaceae; genus Bacillus; species Bacillus sp. JJ1127. Next base: position 18,477 of record NZ_JBALQK010000131.1, read on the forward strand.
TTTAATACAAATTCATTTTCAAGAAGAGGAAGAACGACATGTCCTCCGCCAAACACGAGTGAGCCAGAGCGATAGAAACTATCAAACATGGCAATCCAGTGCGAAAATGGTCGTAATATTGGTAACAGGAATAATAAACTAAAAAATAGTAAGAGGCATGAGGTGGCAGTTATACGTGAAACAGGAATATGTGTTTTGCTAGCAGGTGGAATTTCATGCTTACAATATAAGAGCCAACCGATAAGACCAGCAAGTAGAATAAGTGCAACTTGCGTCAAAGCACTTGGAAATAACAATGCAATTGTAGCAGTAATAATCGCGATTGTTGTTCGGTTCCGGTCCGGTGTTAATTTCTGTGCCATTCCCCATATCGCATGGGCAACAATCGCTACTGCTACAAGTTTTAACCCATGAATCCAGCCAGCTTCCTCCATATGAAATTGCTGGAGTAGTGAAGCGAAAAAGACAAGAACGAGAACTGATGGGAGTGTAAAGCCAACCCAAGCAACTACAGCTCCAAGGAGTCCTCCGCGGGATAAACCGATGCCGATTCCAACTTGGCTACTTGCAGGACCAGGAAGGAATTGACAGAGTGCCACTAAATCTCCATAGCTTCGCTCATCCATCCATTTTCGTTTTTGTACATATTCGTGATGGAAGTACCCGAGATGAGCCGTAGGTCCACCAAAAGAAGTGAATCCTAGTTTAGTTGATACGAGAAAAATTTCAAATATTGTTTTCAAAGTGAACCTCCCTAGGAAATTTTAAATATACGTGCATTATACAAGAAGTGGTTATGTAGAAGGAATGGTTGTTATGTAAAGCTTTTGTAAATATTTTTGAAGAGAAGTAAAATACTTTCAAGAAAGCGAAGTTGAAAAAGTCATAATTTATTATGTCCTAGTAATAAATTAGTTAAAGGGGTACCTAAAGTAAGGTGAAATTTATATAAGGAGAATGTTGCTCGTATGAAAAAACATTTCTTTGCTCGGCTAAAAGGAGAGATGGAAGTACCTCCTGTAAATACAAAGGCTTATGGTGTAACAGAACTTGTTTTTAATAATGATTTAACAAAAATAAATTATAGAATTATATTGAAAAACATTGAGAAAGTTACATCATGTCAGATTCATTTAGGAAAAAAGAATCAGATAGGTCCAGAAGTTTTATTTTTATACGGACCTGTAAGGCACGGGATTAGCGTGAATGAAGGGATAATTACAGGTGTGGTAACGATTGAAGACCTAGAAGGGCCTTTGCAAAGAAAGATATTTGAGAATCTTATTGAAGAGATAGATCATGAAAATGCATATATAAATGTTCATACAAAGAGATTTGAAAAGGGAGAAATACGGGGAAGGGTGGAGGAGGTAAAGAGCTAGGAATATGAAATAAATAAAAACGTCTGTGAAGTTGAAATTTTACAGGCAGTCTTTAATCCCACCATTTTTTGTGGTGGATTTTTTATCACTCTTTAAACACAAAAATGGGAAGAGAAAAAACAAACAGCTCTAGTATATATACTAAAGCTGTTACAATCTTGTGTCCTTCCAAAAGTTCACCTCTAAGTGAGAGGAAGGATTGTAAGCAAGAAGTGTATAACCTTTTGCTTGAAGATAGTCAATTACCTTTGGAAGGATTTTTACAGTGACACTAGAATCATGCATTAAAATGACTTCTACTTGTTCGTTGCTTTGGTTCATAACCCGATCCAGTATAGCAGAAGGATTATCATAGCTTTTCCAGTCATATGTATCGATCGTCCAATCCCACATTTTGTACTGAGCGGAAACAAGTGCATCACGATAATTCTTTTTTAAATACGGCATACTGCCATATGGAACGCGAACAAGATGTGTATCTAAATTTGTTACTTGCTGGACGATTGTTTGAGCTTGCTCCATTTCAGAAATTAAAGCAGATGGATCGCCAGTATATAGACGTTTTACATCATGAGACATACTATGCAGCCCAATATAATGTCCTTCCCCAATTAAGCGTTTCATCGTTTGCGGGTAATGTGATACTTTTCCACCAATAACAAAGAAGGTTGCTTTTCCGTGCTTTTGTTTTAAGATGTTTAAAATTTGTGATGTGTATTTATTTGGTCCATCATCAAATGTTAAGTACGCAATTTTTTGCGGAACAGAAGCAGTCTGAGTAGTAGAACGATGTTCAAGTGGAGAGTTAGTCGCTGCTTCAGTATAAGATGTCGTACATGTAGTCATGACTAAAAATATGATAATACATTGAAATACTTGCTTGATCATAACACTCACCCTCAGTTTAACAATCAAAGATGTAAGAAGGCAGCGAGAGACGTTTCTCATTATCTTCTTTATATGTATAGCTTTCTCCAATAGAAGCACTCTCAAACAAACTATATTATGGAAATGAAAAATAGCATCCTCTCTTAAAAGAAAGGATGCTATCTGAATATTTCATAGTAATAAAGGCTATACTACAATTATTCTTCGCGTTTTTTCACTTTTTTATAGAAGGAAATAATTGGTTTATAACGTTCGTGCACAAGACCGATTATTTCTGCCACGATTTCAGTAAAGAAAATCAAGACAAACAGAAGAATAATGGATAACCATAATGTTGCGCTAGTGAAAATGATTGCATTTACGCTAAAGAAAATACCAAATGCGTAAATGATAAGTACCGTTGCACGGTGAGAGAAGCCCATTGCCAACAGACGGTGATGTAAATGCGACTTATCTGGTGCAGAAATTGGTTTCTTATTCACAATGCGTCTGATAATCGCAAATGTTGTATCAAAGATAGGAACACCTAAAATGATGATGGGAACAAGGAAACTGAATAACGTTACACTTTTGTATAATCCGAGTAACGATAAAACAGATATACAATATCCTAAAAATAGCGCACCTGTATCTCCCATGAAAATTTTTGCTGGATGGAAGTTATAGAATAAAAATCCAAGTGTACTTGCAAGTGCAATAAGTGCTAGTGGCAGAATGATTACAGCACCGGTACCCATAGGGCTTGTAAAGGCCATATATGCTAACGTTGCAAGAACGATGGATGAAATTCCAGCGGATAATCCGTCTAGTCCATCAATTAAGTTAATGGCGTTTGTAATACCGACAATCCAAAATACTGTAATTGGGTATGCAAGGATACCAAGTTCAGTATCTCCTAAGATTGGAATATACAACACCTGTACTAATAATCCACTTTTTACAATGAGTATAGCAACTAATAATTGTCCACCGAATTTTACCTTCGCTGATAATTCATACATATCATCTAAAATACCGATGATGACGATGATAACAGCACCTAAGCTTATTGATAGCATTCTTTGCTCATATAATCCACTAACAATAAATCCTACAGCTACACCGATGAAAATTGCCAGTCCACCTAGACGAGGCATTATTTTTTGGTGTACTTTACGTGCGTTTGGCTTATCTGTTGCTCCGATCTTAAATGCTAATTTGATAACGAAAGGAGTAACGACTAGTACAGTAATGAAAGATGCCAAAACTGCATAAATCACTTGTGAGTCCATTAATACCCCACCTCTTATATTTTAACTTAATTTTTAAAGAAGTTATCTGAAAATTATGATGTTTGTTTGCAGGCTCATAACATATGGTATCACAAAAAGATTAGAATTCAATCTTTTTTTCTATTCACTGTAATTGGAAATGAATAAAATATATGACAAATCTATGATGAATGTGCTCTCAAGAGAGAAGGTTACAAAATCTTTACAATAGTATATGGTATAAACATTTTGCATTTAAATTGCAATCGAATAGAAGGATTCTCCTAGCAGCCTTTTTCCTGTACATTGATAGGGGAGTATTGCCTATAAGTGACTATGAATAGGAATGATCGATACAAAAGTTTATTTACTATAAGTGTTTCACGTTAAAATACGTACGTTTCACGTTAAAATATGGAAATGAATATGTAAAGTGCAAATGTACGCTGGAAATGGCATGGAAAACTGAATCATGTTCTTTTACAAAATCTTAAAAAAA
>NZ_JBALQK010000131.1:22510-38008 GCF_036965845.1 Bacillus sp. JJ1127
AAAGAAAGAAAAACCCCTTTCATATAATAAAGAAGTATCTCATTGTTTTTCATTTAAAGAGATACACGTATGTCTTATTTTGAAGTGGAAAAAAAGTATCCTGTGCAAAAAAACGAATGAAAATTACAGTGATGAGTACTGGATATGTAGAATTAATTATAGGAGTAGATTAGGGGCAGTTATGTGTTTTGATATAGATAAGAGGAAAATAGAACGAATGAAGTAATCATAGGAGCTAGTGCGGTGTTTATTAGAAAGGTATGTAACGCTTATGAGGGAACCTATTTTATTTGATGGGAGAAATTGTTATACTGTTGAGGACGTTGCGAAACATAGATTGGATTACTACTCTGCTTGGAAGAGAGAGCATTTGTAATCGTAATGTTTCTATCGTCTAGTTAGGACACTTTCTTTTGTCCGGCTGTATTCTCATATATAATGACAGTGTAACAATAACAGCATATATTGTAATTAGTGAAAGAAAAGAGGCAGTGAAATGACTGAACGTTTAAAAGTAATGACGATTTTTGGAACACGTCCAGAAGCGATAAAAATGGCACCTCTTGTGTTAGAGTTGCAAAAGCATTCTGAGAAAATTGAGCCAATTGTGACAGTAACAGCGCAGCATCGTCAAATGTTAGATCAAGTGCTGAATATCTTTGGTATTACACCAGACTTTGATTTGAATATTATGAAAGATCGTCAAACTTTAATTGATATTACAACACGTGGTTTAGAAGGTCTAGATAAAGTAATGAAGGAAGCGAAACCTCATATTGTTCTTGTTCATGGTGATACAACAACGACATTTATTGCGAGCCTTGCAGCCTTTTATAATCAAATTCCAGTAGGACATGTTGAAGCAGGACTTCGCACATGGGATAAATATTCTCCATATCCAGAAGAAATGAACCGTCAATTAACAGGTGTAATGGCAGATCTTCATTTTTCTCCTACAACAAAATCAGCAACGAACTTACAAAAAGAGAATAAAGATGAAGCACGTATTTTTGTAACAGGAAATACAGCGATTGATGCACTTAAAACAACTGTAAAAGAAACATACAGTCATCCAGTATTAGAGAAGCTTGGAAATGATCGTCTTATACTTATGACAGCGCATCGCCGTGAAAACTTAGGTGAGCCAATGCGCAACATGTTCCGCGCTATTAAACGTCTTGTTGACAAACACGAAGATGTACAAGTTGTGTACCCGGTTCATATGAATCCTGTTGTTCGTGAAACAGCAAACGAAATTTTAGGAGACCATAATCGTATTCATTTAATTGAGCCGCTAGACGTAATTGATTTCCATAATGTTGCAGCTCGTTCATACTTAATGCTAACAGACTCTGGTGGTGTACAAGAGGAAGCTCCGTCTCTTGGTGTACCAGTTCTTGTTCTTCGTGATACGACAGAACGTCCAGAAGGCATTGAAGCAGGTACATTGAAATTAGCAGGTACAGATGAGGAAACAATCTTTACACTTGCTGATGAATTGTTATCAAATAAAGAAGCGCATGACAAAATGGCACAAGCATCTAACCCTTACGGTGATGGTCGTGCTTCAGAGCGTATCGTAGAAGCGATTTTACAATACTTTAATAAAAAGTAAGTAAAAAGAGCCGATTCCTATAAGAATCGGCTCTTTTTATTTGTTTTTACTGATGATTTCGCATAATCCATTCTGCATGGGCGTTTGTAGATGCAGATGGTATTGTTGGTTTTTTATTTTCAGTAGATTCTTTTTTAGAATTTGTACTAGAGTGTGAATTTGCAGATTCATTTTTACTTGAATCTGTATTTTCATTTGAACTTGTATTTGTGTTTTCGTTTGAATCTGTACCTGTATTTGTATTTGTGTTTGTATTAGTTGTAGAATCTGTTTGCGGATCTCCTTTTCCAATGTTTTTCAGAATGGTATTATGAACTGTCTGAACACTCATCTCATTTGGAAGGAAGTAATAGATACCATCTATTTTTTTATCTTCACCTTCTAACTTAAGTGTTTCGATATTAGCAGGATCAAATCCAGAAAATTTATTGTAAAGGGCGAGTCCGTCAGATATAGGAATATCAGTTTTTACATATTTTCCAATTACTGTTGTTAAATCTTTAATTTTAAATACTGTTGAAGTGGAATTCAACTTGTGTACAACAGCAGCGAGCACTTGACGTTGTCTTGCCGCACGGCCGTAATCTCCATTTGGATCTTGTTTTCGCATGCGAACATAAGCAAGTGCTTCTTCCCCATTCAAGTCTTGTTTGCCTTGCTTAAAGTTAATTTTCTTGTCGTAGTCTATATCAGAGCGTTCCCAGAAATCAAAAGGAACATCTACTGTAACACCGCCAACGGCATCAACAATGCCTTTAAATCCTTGGAAGTCAATTTTAAGATAGTGATCGACAGGAACTTTTAAAAAGTTTTCGACAGTATCTATCGCCATCTTTTCTCCGCCGTAAGCATGCGCCGCATTGATTTTATCTTTTTTATTCTTTCCTGCAATCGTAACCCGAGAGTCACGTGGAATGCTCATGAGGGAAACTTTTTGAGATTTTGGATCCACTGTTGCAATCATAAGAGAATCGGTACGACCATTTTTTCCATCGGTTGCATAATCTTCAATTCCCATAATAAGAATAGTGAAAGGCTCTTTCGTAATTTGAACTTCTTCTGTTCGTAATTTGGACTTATCGCGTGTAAAGCCACTATACATCCCCATGAGAGAAGAATAGGAATTAAACATATAAAGTCCTACGCTACCAAGTAAACATGCGAAAATAAGGAATATGAAAAGTTTACGTCTTCGCTTCTTTTTAACTCTTCTTTTCTGGAGATGATAATAACGATCTTCCATATATAATCTCCTTTTAATTTGTAAGGTGTTATTTTCAGCTATTCTATCGCAAGATTGGGCGGTAGAATAACTTGAGTTGTCATTGATAATAGGAATGTAGGTTTATTGCGGAACATCTTGCTCTAAATACAACATATTGTCCTCTTCAATTGTACATTTCCCATTTGTTAGCTCAATCATCCAATTTGTGAAATTGTGCTTTTGGTCTTCCTCTACGTAAATATCAAATGTCACGTTTTCTAGATAATGTATATCTTTAATCGCGTACTTTGAGTGGCGTAATTCGTTTTCAACTTTGCCAAGTAACGTATAGTCAATCTCTGTCTTCATAACGCGCATTAGTTTGCGTTCTACAACACCTACGTGACGAATTCCTTCACTTGTACATTTTCCATATGCACGAATTAAACCGCCGGCACCAAGTTTAATGCCACCAAAATAACGTGTAACGACAACAACTATATCTTTCAAATCGCGTTTTTTTAGTACTTCTAACATTGGTACGCCAGCTGTACCGCTCGGTTCACCATCATCATTCGCCTTTTGAATTTGATTTTGTTCACCAATTAAATAAGCAGAACAGTTATGTGTTGCATTCCAGTGCTGCTTTTTTATTTTTTGGATAAACTCTTGAGCCTCTTCTTCTGTTGTGGCTCGGCTAATATAGCAAATAAATTTTGATTTTTGAATGACAATTTCGTGCTCACCGTAGCCTTTGATTGTTAAATATTGTAATAGCAATGGTATACGCCCCTATCTTTCAAAATGCTTAGTACTTTACATTGTAAAAGGGGGAGTTTTTAGATTCAAACATTTTTTACAAACATATTATAATTTGTAAGATAAATTTAGTGTCTTTGTTGTAAATTGTCGAGACATTTATTATAATTTTAAGCCAGCATTCTCCTACATTAATGCACCTTTTCTGGTTTTCGTGTAAAATTAGGGAATAAAAACTTTTTTTTATAAGGTAGGTACGAAAATGAGAACAGCTATTGTTACTGATAGTACAGCATATATACCAAGGCATATTCGTGAAGAACTCGATATACATATGATTCCATTAAATGTAGTTTTTGGGACGGAATCTTATCAAGAAGAAACAGAGATTACAGCGGATGATTTTTATGTAAAAGTACGTGAGCAGGAAGAACTTCCCAAGACTTCTCAACCAGCAATTGGAAAATTTGTAGAGCTATTTGAGGAATTAGCGAAAGAATATGACGCTGTTATTAGTATCCATCTTTCAAGTGGGATTAGTGGTACATATCAAACAGCAACAACAGCCGGGCAGATGGTCCAAGGAATTGACGTATATACGTATGATTCTGAAATTAGTTGTGAAGTACAAGGGTTTTATGTTCGTGAAGGTGTAAGAATGGCAAGTGAAGGAAAAACACCTGAAGAAGTTTTGGCGCGATTTGATGAAATGAAGCAAACAATAGATGCGTATTTTGTTGTAGATGATTTGCATCATTTACAGCGAGGCGGTCGCTTAAATAGTGCGCAGGCTTTTATTGGTAGCTTGCTACAAGTAAAGCCGGTTTTATATTTTAGAGATAAGATTATTATTCCATTTGAAAAAATTCGCACACGCAAAAAAGCATTAAAGCGCATTGTTGAAATTTTTGATGAGCAGGCAAGTAAAGGTGTACCGATGGAAGCTGTTATTATTCATGCGAATCGCGAAGAGGAAGCGAAAGCGTGGCAGCAAGAATTACAAGAAGAATACCCTCATGTTACAATCCGCATTAGTTATTTTGGTGCTGTAATTGGTACACATTTAGGCGAAGGTTCACTTGGTTTAGGTTGGTATACAAAATAATAAAGATGTAAAAGCTCTCTGTTTGAAGAGAGTTTTTTTACGGTAGGTATCTATTTGACAAGTTAATATTTGGAAGTGATAAAATGTACATAATCTTAAATGAGGAAAGTTTTATTGCTTATTTTTTATAAGAAACTATTTTATAATAAAGGTGAGGTGAAACATATGGAGCATAATTCTTGTTTATGTCCAAAGTTTGAATCGGCTTTTACACTGCTTAGTAAGAAGTGGACAGGTTTAATTATTAAATCTTTACTAGAAGAGCCGAAGCGTTTTAGAGAAATCGCTGATATTATTCCAAATATGAGTGATCGTATGTTGTCGGAACGTTTAAAGGAATTAGAGAGCGAAGGTATCGTTGTACGTAACGTTTATCCAGAAGTACCTGTTAGAATCGAATATGGGCTAACAGATAAAGGGAAAGCATTGGAAAGCGTTATGAATGAAGTCCAAAGTTGGGCTGAAAAATGGGTGGATTAAAGTTAAGTTGTGCTTCGTGAGGTTTTCTATATCGAGAAAAAACGCAGGGGAAATTCCTCTGCGTTTTTTTATCCCGCAACAGCCCGAATTGTGAGGACTAATAATCAGTGAGGATGAAGAAATCCCCACTGATTAAAGTTTTATTTTATGTAATAAGCGAATGACAATTGCATGAAAAAATAGTGTGTTTTTCTTAAGATTCTGCAAATAAATACAGAATTAGAGCGATTTTGTCATAGGATTACAAAGAAAATATTACATTTATTTTACAAAAACGTAACATTGATAAAAAAACTCCCGAATTATGGTATAAATTTTAGTAGATTATATTCGGAAAAAGAAAAAAGAAAGCGGTGTAAAAACAAAATGAAAAAGCTAAAGATGGCCTCTTGCGTATTAGCTGCAGGAATGATGTTTTCAGTAGTAACACCAAGTGTATTTGCAGAAAATATGAACGATGTAAAAACACAAATTAACGCACAAAATGACACTTTACATAAACAACAACAAGAACGTGATGAACTTCAAAAACAAATGAATGACTTAAATAAAACAATTCAAGGTTTAGATAAGTCTGTTCAAGAAAATGTAGCAAAGCTTGATGAAACAACAAAAAAAGTTGCAGAAACAGAGCAATTAATCGAGAAAAAGAATAAAGATATCGCAGAGTTACAAACAAAAATTGCAAAACGTGAAGATTTATTAAGAAAGCGTTTAGTAGCACTTCAAGAACAACCAAACACGAATGTTGTAACAGAGGTTGTTGTAAACTCTAAAAACCTTGCAGATTTAGTAGATCGCTTAACTTCTGTTTCTAAAATTCTTGCATCTGATGAAGATATCATGAAAACACAACAAGACGATCAAGCAGCTGTGAAAAAAGATGTTGAAACGGTTAAAGTAAAACAAAAAGAATTAAAAGAAGCACAAGCACAAATCGAAACTGCAAAGAAAGAACTTGACGCTGAAAAAGCGAAAAAACAAGAAGCAGTAACTGATTTAAATGGCAAAATGGATACTGTTGTAAACAATATGACAAGCACAGAAGGTCAATTGAAAGAGCTTGAAAAACAAGCATTATACTTACAACAATTAGCTGAAAAAGAAGCGCAAGAAAAAGCGGCACAAGAAGCAGCTGCTAAGAAACAAGCAGAGCAAGCTCAACAGCCGGCACAACCAGCAGCTCCAGCAAATAATGGTGGACAAGCTGCAAAAGAGCAACCTAAGAAAGAACAATCAAAACCTGCTCCAGCACCAAAACCTGCTCCAGCACCAGTATCTGATGATGGTGGCGGTAATCTAGGTGTAATTGGAAAAGCGAAGAAATATTTAGGTGTTCCATATGTATTCGGTGGTGCATCTCCAAGTGGATTTGACTGCAGTGGATTTATCTCTTATGTATATGGAGTAGGACGTCAAGATGTTGCTGGTTACTGGAACTCAGTTTCTAGAGTAAGTAGCCCACAACCAGGAGATTTAGTGTTCTTCCAAAACACATATAAATCAGGGCCATCACATATTGGTATTTACGTTGGTAATGGACAAATGATTCACGCTGGTGATAGTGGTATTGGATACTCTAACTTAAGCAGTAGCTACAATCAAAGCCATTTCTTAGGTTATGGTAGATTCTAGGATTTGAATGATATAAAACATGTGTATAAAGTCGATAGCTTACTATTTTATAAGTAGGTTATCGGCTTTTTTGATTTTTTACGAGATAACGAGAAGGAATTATAGTAGAGCTGGAGGTGCTTGATGATGCTAGCAGGAAGGCAAATGTTACTAGAAGAACTTTCGTTATCGAAGGATGAACTAGAGTTTTTAGAAAGACGAGGAGATATTTCTTTAGCAAAAGGGATAATCAAGAAATCTTCACGCTCTGTATGCCAGCGCTGTGGAAATACAGAGCAGCGGTTATTTGCATCGTTTTTATGTAAAAGGTGCAATCAAATGTGTACGTATTGCCGAAAATGTATCACGATGGGGCGAGTGGGAGAATGTACAATGATTGTTCGAGGCACTCGTGATATAGAAAGAGAGTTCCTGTCACAACCTTTACAGTGGGAGGGAAAGCTATCACCCGGGCAGGAAATAGCAGCAAATGGCGTAACAGAAGCAGTGCGCCAAAAAGAATCTTTTTTTATATGGGCGGTATGCGGTGCTGGTAAGACAGAAATGCTATTTTATGGTATCGAAGAGGCACTTAAAAAGGGAGAGTACGTTTGCATTGCGACGCCTCGAACTGATGTCGTGCTGGAATTAGCTCCCCGGTTACAAACCGTTTTTCCGAATGTACCAGTTGCGGAACTGTATGGTGGTAGCCTAGATCGTGAAAAGGAAGCAAACCTTATCATATCCACAACACATCAGTTGCTTCGTTATTATAGGACATTTGATGTCATGATTGTAGATGAAATTGACGCCTTTCCATATGCGATGGACAAAATGTTACATCATGCGGTAGAGCAAGCAAGTAAAGAGAGAGCCGCACGTATTTATTTAACTGCGACCCCAGAAGAGAAGTGGAAACGTAATATTCAAAGTGGTAAACAAAAAGGTGTCATTATTCCAGGACGTTATCATCGTCATCCTTTGCCAATTCCTAAGTTTCGGTGGTGCGGTGATTGGAAAAAGTTACTCAGACGTAAAAAAATCCCCCGTGTGTTACTACAATGGTTAAACATATATCTAGATAAACAATATCCTATTTTTTTATTTGTTCCCCACGTGCGCTACGTAGACGAAGTATGTTTATTATTAAAAGAATTAGATGATCGAATTGAAGGTGTTCATGCGGAAGATCCAAAGAGAAAAGAAAAAGTAGCGGCTTTTCGTAAAGGAGATATTCCACTATTAGTAACGACAACCATTTTGGAGCGTGGTGTAACAGTTGCAAATCTACAAGTAGCTGTGTTAGGTGCAGAAGATGTTATTTTTTCAGAAAGTGCACTTGTTCAAATTGCTGGCCGCGTTGGCAGGAGCTCTCGTGAACCGGATGGGGATATTCTCTATTTTCATTATGGAAAAACAGAAGCAATGATTCGTGCAAAAAAGCATATTCAATTTATGAATAAGAAGGCGAAGCAACAAGGGGTGATAGATTGATGCATTGTCTACTTTGTGATGATTACATTTCTGAGGCTGCTAGCTGGTATTCTTTTTTTATTCAGTCACAAAAGCGGTACATATGCGATCAGTGTGAACGAAAGCTTTCCTATATTATAGGAGAAATTTGTGATGATTGCGGTCGGCCGTTTGCTTTTCTTGATCAGGAATATAGAGAAGGAGATATATGCAAAGATTGTGTTAGGTGGAGAAAAGAAGGGAGATTCAGATTGATAAAGAATCGATCTGTATATGTTTATAATGATGGAATGAAGGAAATATTAGCCCAGTTTAAGTTTCGAGGAGATGCGGAGCTTGTACGGATTTTTTATACAAATTTTGCAGCAGCATTTCTAAAGTATTTTTCAAATTATGAGGCCATCCTTCCAGTTCCGCTTAGTAGGGAACGAGAATATGAACGCGGCTTTAATCAGGCGGAGCTATTAGCATCTTGTTTGCCAATACAAATTTTGCAAACGTCTTTAAGTAGACATGAGACGGAAAAACAGAGCAAAAAAAAGCGTGTAGAAAGACTTTCGGCAGCAAACCCCTTTTACTTTCGAGAAGAGGAAATGTTCGCTGGGAAGCATCTTTTACTCGTTGATGATGTGTATACGACAGGGATTACGGTTAGGCAAGTTGGACAGCTTTTGTATGATGCGGGGGCTCAAAGTGTTTCAAGCCTGACGCTGTGCCGCGGGTAATATGCATATGTCGAAAGATACAATAAAAAGACGACAGGTCTTCTTTGACTTGATATGTTGTCATTCGGTATAGTCAAATTATAGGGCAAATGTCCTGATTTTTAGAGTGAAGGGAATGGAACGAACATGCAAGGAAGAGTAAAGTGGTTCAATGCAGAAAAAGGATTTGGGTTTATTGAGCGCGAAGATGGTGATGATGTTTTTGTCCATTTTTCTGCAATTCAACAAGATGGATATAAGTCATTAGAAGAAGGTCAAAAGGTAGAATTTGATATTGTAGATGGATCGCGTGGACCGCAAGCAGCGAATGTTGTGAAATTATAATTTTTAAATGAATCGTTTTGTGAGAAACATAGAGCTGCGTATGTGGTGGCGGTTTATATATATTTAATTTGATCTTCCAACATAAAAATTGCGGCTATAAAGAACAGAAGGAGACTGCTACTCATTATCTCCTTCTTTTTTTACATAGCATGGGGATAAAAAGGTCCCTGACCGTTACTATCCAAGGGCGGATGTTACTTCCTACTGAAAGCCTAGAATTTATACCGATTTTCAATTTATAAATTGAATTTTGATTTGCTAGTATGTACATTACGGCTATGAAAAACAAAAGGAGACTTTCGCTCGTCATCTCCTTCTGTTTTCGCATGGCATGGGGCTAAAAAAAGTCCTGACCGTTTCTATCCAAGAGCGGATGCTCTCTCCCGCCTAACAGAAATGGTTTTAAGTCGTTTATTACTATTATTGAAAACGTTGTCGAAAAGTTGTTTCTTTTCTGTAACGAATTGTCCACACTTATATTCGTTAATTACGATGTAAATAGGGTAAAATAAAAATAGAAACGATGCATCTTTTCTTTTCAACAAAAAACGATAAAAAAATTGCAATTTCGCTAACTTTTTTTAAAAAGTTAGAAGGAATTTTTAAGCCGTTGTCGAAACAGTATACATAGGCTTGAAAGGAGGAATTCATCTATGAAATTCAACATTCGTGGTGAAAATATTGAAGTAACTCCAGCATTAAAGGATTATGTAGAAAAAAAGCTTGGCAAACTAGAGCGTTATTTTGATACATTCCCAGAGATTAAAGTTAATTTAAAAGTATACTCTGACAAGCAGCGTGTCGAGGTAACAATCCCATTTACAGATTTATTACTTCGTGCAGAAGAAACTCATAGCGATATGTATGCTGCAATTGATTTAGTAGTAGATAAAATTGAGCGACAAATTCGTAAACATAAAACAAAGGTGAATCGTAAATTACGTGAAAAAGGTTCTCCTAAAAATGCATTTATTCTTACAGAGCCGGTGGCGGTTCAAGAAGAATTGCAAGAGGATGAATTAGAACTTGTACGTACAAAACGATTTGATTTAAAACCAATGGACGTTGAAGAAGCTATTTTACAAATGGATATGTTAGGTCATAACTTCTTCGTCTTCACAAATGCGGATACAAATGAAACTAATGTTGTATATGGCCGCAAAGATGGAAAATATGGATTAATTGAAACAAAATAATAAGTCGAAAGCGTAGCTGTAAAAGGCTACGCTTTTTTATTTTCATGAAAGTGAGTTGTTTTTCCATATAAAGGTTGGGTGAAACTTTGTAATAGGGCCCTATTAATCAAAGTTTCCCTTAATTTAGGATTGACATTTGGACGATTGTTGTCATAGTTATAAGACAAGTGTTACAATTATCATTAGGTGTATACATGTTGTTTTTTAATTAGGAGAAAAATTGGCAGAAAATAAATTTGCTTTTTATAACGACTGATTGCTGAATAGAAAGATAGAGCACAATCGGAAGTTTTATTTTAATAAAAAGAGGAGCGTATTTCCTATGATCGGTATTTTAAAAAAGGTGTTTGATGTAAACCAACGCCAAATTAAACGTATGCAGAAAATGGTGGACCAAATAGAGGCGTTAGAAGCATCTATACAGCCATTAACTGACGAACAATTAAAAGGGAAAACAGTTGAGTTTAAAGAGCGTCTGACAAAAGGCGAAACAGTAGACGATCTGCTACCAGAAGCTTTTGCGGTTGTTCGTGAAGCTGCAACGCGTGTTCTTGGTATGCGTCCATACCCTGTTCAGCTAATGGGTGGTATTGCCTTGCATGAAGGGAATATCTCTGAGATGAAAACTGGTGAAGGTAAAACATTAACATCTACTTTACCAGTATATTTGAATGCTTTAACAGGTAAAGGTGTTCACGTTGTTACAGTCAACGAATATTTAGCACAGCGTGATGCTAGTGAAATGGGACAACTTCATGAATTCCTTGGTTTAACAGTAGGAATTAACTTAAATAGTATGTCACGTGAGGAAAAGCAAGCTGCTTATGCTGCTGATATTACGTACAGCACAAATAATGAGCTAGGATTCGATTACTTGCGTGATAACATGGTGCTATATACAGAGCAGCGTGTTCAGCGTCCACTTCACTTTGCGATTATTGATGAAGTCGATTCCATCTTAGTCGATGAAGCACGTACGCCGCTTATTATTTCTGGACAAGCACAAAAATCAGCAGAATTATATATGTTTGCAAATGCATTTGTTCGTACGTTAGAAAATGAAAAAGATTATTCATTTGATGTGAAAACGAAAAATGTCATGTTAACAGAAGATGGGATTACTAAGGCAGAAAAAGCCTTCCATATTGAAAACTTATTCGATTTAAAACATGTTGCACTTCTTCATCATATTAATCAGGCGCTTCGTGCACACGTTGTCATGCACCGCGATACAGATTATGTGGTACAAGAAGGTGAAATTGTTATTGTTGACCAATTCACTGGTCGTCTTATGAAAGGTCGCCGCTATAGTGAAGGATTGCACCAAGCAATTGAAGCAAAAGAAGGCGTAGAAATTCAAAATGAAAGCATGACACTTGCGACCATTACATTCCAAAATTACTTCCGTATGTATGAAAAGTTATCGGGTATGACTGGTACGGCGAAAACGGAAGAAGAAGAATTCCGTAACATTTATAATATGCATGTTATTGTGATTCCAACAAACAGACCAATCGTTCGTGATGACCGTGCTGATTTAATTTTCAAAACGATGGAAGGAAAGTTCAATGCGGTTGTGGATGATATTGTAAACCGTCATAAACAAGGACAACCGGTTCTTGTTGGTACGGTTGCGATTGAAACGTCTGAGCTTATTTCAAAAATGTTAACACGTAAAGGTGTACGCCATAACATTTTGAATGCGAAAAACCACGCGCGTGAAGCAGATATTATTGCAGAAGCAGGCTTTAAAGGGTCTGTAACGATTGCAACAAACATGGCTGGTCGTGGTACGGACATTAAGCTAGGTGAAGGTGTAAAAGAAGCTGGTGGCTTAGCAGTTATCGGCACAGAGCGTCATGAAAGCCGTCGTATTGATAATCAGTTACGTGGTCGTTCTGGACGCCAAGGAGACCCTGGTGTAACACAGTTCTACTTATCTATGGAGGATGAACTGATGCGCCGCTTTGGCTCTGATAATATGAAAGCAATGATGGATCGCCTTGGTATGGATGATTCTCAACCAATCGAAAGTAAAATGGTTTCCCGTGCTGTGGAATCTGCACAAAAACGTGTAGAAGGAAACAACTATGATGCACGTAAACAACTTCTGCAATATGATGATGTCCTTCGTCAACAACGTGAAGTGATTTATAAACAACGTCAAGAAGTAATGGAATCTGAAAACTTACGCGGTATTATTGAAGGTATGATGAAATCTACTGTAGACCGTGCTATTGCTCTTCATACGCAAGAGGAAATTGAAGAGGATTGGAACATCAAAGGTCTTATTGACTACTTAAATACAGGCCTTCTTGAGGAAGGCGATGTGAAAGAAGAAGAATTACGTCGCCTTGCGCCAGAAGAAATGAGCGAACCAATCATGGCCAAATTAATAGGGCGCTATGATGCAAAAGAAAAGCTTTTACCGGAAGAACAAATGCGTGAATTTGAAAAAGTTGTTGTATTCCGCGTTGTAGATACGAAGTGGATGGATCATATCGATGCGATGGATCACCTTCGCGAAGGTATTCATTTACGTGCTTACGGTCAAATTGACCCACTGCGTGAATATCAAATGGAAGGATTCGCGATGTTCGAGGCAATGATTGCTTCTATTGAAGAAGAAATTTCTCGTTACATTATGAAAGCAGAAATCGAACAAAACCTAGAGCGACAAGAAGTAGCGCAAGGTGAAGCGGTTCGTCCAACAGATAGTGGTGAAGAAGCAAAAAAGAAACCGGTCGTAAAAGGTGAGCAAGTTGGACGTAACGATTTATGTACATGCGGCAGTGGCAAAAAATATAAAAACTGCTGTGGTATTGGGAAATAAAGAAAAGTGAGGTCACCGAGTATGCTAGCCGCCAGAGCTAGATAAAAAGTGAAGCTTACGGTTTTATCCACAACTTTCCAATCTGAAAATGGAAAGTTACAGGAAATATCCATATAATAAAAAGGACTAGACTCTCTCTGTAACAAGCGGGGAGAGTTTCCCTTGTTTTCATACAAAAGTAACAGCAATTACATAGAGGTGAAGAAAATGGAATTAGTAGAAATTAGACAAGAATTAGAGAAAATGGCTAAGAGATTAGCGGCTTTTAGGGGGTCTCTTTGACCTTCCTGCAAAAGAAAAACGTATTGCAGAATTAGAAGAAACAATGATGGGCGCAGGTTTTTGGGATGACCAACAAGGTGCGCAAACAGTAATTAACGAAGCGAATGCACTAAAGGATATGGTTGGGAAGTTTCGTCAATTAGATGAAACGTTTGAAAATTTAGAAGTGACACATGAACTTTTAAAAGAAGAATATGATGAGGATTTACATGAAGAGTTAGAATCTGAAGTGAAATCTTTAATTCAAGAAATGAATGAGTATGAGCTTCAGTTATTATTAAGCGATCCTTATGATAAAAATAATGCTATTTTAGAACTGCACCCAGGTGCGGGGGGAACAGAGTCACAAGACTGGGGCTCTATGCTATTACGCATGTACACAAGATGGGGTGAGAAGCGCGGATTTAAAGTGGAGACAGTTGATTATTTACCAGGTGATGAAGCTGGAATCAAGAGCGTTACGCTATTAATTAAAGGACATAATGCTTATGGTTACTTGAAAGCAGAGAAAGGTGTACATCGCCTTGTACGTATTTCACCGTTTGATTCTTCAGGTCGTCGCCATACATCATTCGTATCTTGTGAAGTTGTACCTGAATTCAATGATGATATCGAAATTGAAGTTCGTACGGAAGATTTAAAAATAGATACGTATCGTGCAAGTGGTGCAGGTGGACAGCACGTTAATACGACAGATTCAGCAGTTCGTATCACCCATACACCAACGAATACAGTTGTAACATGCCAATCAGAACGTTCTCAAATTAAAAACCGTGAGCATGCGATGAAAATGCTAAAAGCGAAATTATATCAAAAGAAATTAGAAGAGCAACAAGCGCAGTTAGATGAAATCCGCGGGGAACAAAAAGAAATTGGCTGGGGTAGCCAAATTCGTTCTTATGTATTCCACCCATACTCTCTTGTAAAGGACCATCGTACAAATACAGAGGTTGGTAACGTGCAAGCGGTTATGGACGGCGAAATCGATCCATTTATTGATGCGTATTTACGCTCTCGTATTTCCTAAGAAAAAAGCCAACAGATTGTTGGCATAGATGAGGGAATAGAGGATATAAAGAGGTATACCTTGTCTGTGTATGGATAAGAGAAGGAGGAAGAGAAGTTGGGGTGACAACTTCTCTTTTTGCTAGGATTGGTTTTAGGATACAATGTCGTATATTGTTTTGTAAAAAGCAGAAAATATAAGAACTGAGTTGTAATTGAGAAGAAATTTGTATAGAATTCTTCCTTTCTGTTTTTCAGAAAAAGTTTCTTTGTAAAGATTTAAAGTTGTTCACAGAATTGAAACAATTAGCGAAGGCTTTGCTTCAGTAGGGTTCTTGGTGAATTTGTAAAAAATATCCTGTTCATGTTAGTTTTTCTACATTAGGATAATGATTATAATGGTAAGTAAGTACATTATAAAAGTGTGGCTATTAATAATAAGAAGAATATCAATAATGGGGAGCGATAGAAGTGAAAAAGAAATTGTTGACTGTTGCATTAGGGACATCATTAATTTTTGCCTTAGGAGCGTGTGGGAAGAAAGAAGAGAGTAAGTCTTCTAGTCAATCTGCAAGCACGGATACTGCAGAAAAAATTTTCCAAAAGAGTTGTGCAGGTTGTCATGCAAGTGATTTATCTGGAGCAACTGGACCGGATTTACGAAAAGTAGGCGGGAAATACGACGCAGCGGATATCGAAAATATTATTAAAAAAGGACGCGGAGCCATGTCACCAGGATTAATTCAAGGTGAGGATGCGAAAAAAGTATCAGAGTGGTTGGCAGAACATAAATAAGAAGAGTAGAAGATTATTCTACATATACATCAATTAAAAAACCGACATAAAATCCCTCTTTTTAGGTGGGAGAGAGCATCCGGCCATG
>NZ_JBALQK010000132.1:0-644 GCF_036965845.1 Bacillus sp. JJ1127
AATCCTACTAATATATATTGTTCATACGATGCAAATTCGGCTCAAATTTATTTTACTAGTAAACGATCAATATGATATTGAGCTTCTAATTTACACAAGTCATCTATCTGTTTAACTTTGTTCTTCTTTAATATTTCTAGTTGTTCTTCTGTCGGCTCTTCATTAATGATTTCGTTAATTTTCTCATTTACTTTCGTTGCTAACGCTTGATGGAAATCTGGATGTTCTTTTAGTTCACCATCTACTTTATTAATCCAAGTCGATTTTGTGTATAAGTATTGTTTCCACTGTTCAACAAATTGTTGCATATCAAATTTTTCTTCGTTCCACTCAATCTCTTTCATATACTTTTCAAAAGAAGCAACAATTGAGCGCGTAATCCCAATTTTCACACCATGTGGTAACTGTTTGTACATCAAATATTCCCTCCAGCTTAAAGCTCTTCCTTCCGAATAGAAAAGGAATCGTAAATTCGTATACTCTTTTATGATAGCACATTGCTAATCTAAGATGTTACTATACTGCTTACAAAATCAATTGTCAACTTACATAAGCAATCATAATATAGTAATATCTCTATTCCATTAAACGCCATACTAAGGGCTACACTTCTTGCTTTATTTAGATAAATCTATTTTAATTTT
>NZ_JBALQK010000132.1:839-2628 GCF_036965845.1 Bacillus sp. JJ1127
ATCTTCACCCTGCTAAATTTGTTTATTTTTCCCATTTATATAATTCTATTATACTATATTATACTACACTTGTACCATGTGTAATTTTTTCCTTTGCTCATCACTTGCCATCGTGAGCAGTGTCTTTTCAATGCGGGGCTGTATATGCTCCAGTGTTATACTCGCTCCTGTTTTCTCCGTCTGATCCATAAAGTTTAATAATGCCATCGCTCCAGATGCATCTATATAGTGCACATCACTCAAGCGTAACGTCATATGAGACTTCACTTCTTGTAAAGAAGAAAAAATATGATCCGCCGATAAGAAAGAAAGCGGTCCTCGAATCCTATATGTCGCTTCTTCCCCTTCTTCTTTAACAATATACGCTTTCCGCTCTTTACACTGCAACATATATATAATGAAGGAAAGGATTATACCAAATGCAACAGCAATCATTAAATCAAACTTCACCGTAACAATCATTGTTACTAACATCACGACCGCATCACCTTTTGGTGCTACATGTATTTTCTTCATGCTATCCCAATCAAACATTCCGATGCCTGTTAAAATTAAAATACCTGATAATACTGCAAGGGGAATATATTGCACCACTGCACCGAGTCCCATAATGAAAATAAATAAAATCACGCTATGCACGCAGGCAGATAACGCTGTTTTCCCGCCGCTTCTTATATTCACAATCGATCTCACCGTTGCACCCGCACCTGCTAATCCTCCAAATAACCCGCTCACGATATTACCAATTCCCTGTCCAATCAACTCTTTATTACTTTTATGACGCATACCTGTTACATTATCCATCACAACGGATGTTAATAATGAGTCAATTGATCCTAATAACGCAATACTAAGTGCCGGTAAAATCATTTCCAGTACGACCGAGCCACTAAAAGATGTTAAATGAAGTGACGGCATTGCTTCTGGAATTGCTCCAATCTTTTCAATGACTTTATTTAAAGAAATCGTTCCTACAAAAGGTAACTGCACCGTAAGTCCTTGTAATACATGTGCAAATAATGGCAATGTTGCTGTAACGCCTACTAATGCAATCAGGCTTGCTGGGATCGCTTTAATCCACTTTCCTGCAAGAAGCATCACAAGGATCGTTAACAAAACAAGTAAGAAGCTATTCTTTACATGCTTCATTTCACCTAAAATAATCAGAAGCGCAATTCCGTTCATAAATCCTGAAACTACAGAATATGGAATGTAACGAATATACGAACCGAGCTTACATACACCAAATAAAATTTGAAATAGCCCAGCCATTATGAACGCGATAAAACTCGCTTCCAATCCGTGAGTGGCAATAATCCCTGTCGCAATAACTGTAATTGGGCCTGTGGGACCTGTTACTTGTCCTGCTGTACCACCAAATAGTGCTGCAAATAATCCAGCAAAAATGGCGCCGTACAATCCGACTAACGCCCCTTCAGACGTTCCTGTCGCTGCAATCCCAAATGCAATCGCGAGCGGCAGCGCAACAATCGCTACGGTAAATCCCGCTAAACATTCTTTTGCTATTTTTTGAATCATAAAAAATCACCTCTGTATAATGTCCACGCTCCATTGTACCTTGTAAAAGATTCATTCGTCAGCGGCTTTCAGCATAAATTCTTTACAGTCTCGTGAAGTAACCGCCTTCATCTTTTCACTCTCTCCTCTTTTACATAAATCCATTTTAATTTTCCGACATCTAAATCCCTGCTATGCAGAACAAAAAGTAACCTACACTCGTTTTCTCTTTCTGTTTCACTTCGCATGTAACAGAAACAGGCCCTGACCG
>NZ_JBALQK010000132.1:2677-6757 GCF_036965845.1 Bacillus sp. JJ1127
AGATCCTCTCTCCCACCTAAATGTCGCTTTTTAATTGATGTATATATAGAAGATACATGACATCTCTCTCTTTCTATCTTTGGAAATATAAGTGACTGTGCTATAATGAACGGATTAAATCTTTTACTATATACTTGGAGGCGCTATGCTAACTTTTGAAGAAAAATTATCGATTATTGAATCTTTCCCGCAATTAGAAAGAAAGAATGTATCTTTAAAACGTGTAAACTTTCACTTTGAAGAAAGTCGCTTAGACAAAAAGAATGTGGTGTATCATTTACACCCAAATGGAAACGGATTTGTATATGCTAGTGGCATTAACGGATATAAAACAGACGATAAAGGTATGGTTAACATCCGTGAATTTTCAGCAGACGAACTACGTTCATTAATCCAAAAATCAATTGAACTTCTATCTCAGGAACAAGAAGAAGTAGTTGCACAAATTGCACCTGCTAAAGAAGAAGAATGGCATAATGAAGACGGTCATATTCTCACTCTTATCCAAGAAGATGATATGTGGAATGTGTACGCTGGGGTAAACTTAGACGGTACATTTAACTCTTACCCAGAAGCTGCAGAATACCTTGATGAAGAAGGTTTCTCACGCAAATAAAGAAATGCCTTTCCGATATGGAAAGGCACTTTTTTATTTTGTAACACCTTTTAATGATTCTCTCAGTACAAACTTTTGCAGTTTTCCACTTGCATTACGCGGAAGCTCATCTGCAAATACGTAGTGGCGTGGACGCTTATAGTCAGCTAATTCATCACTTTCTTTGCAATATGTTTCTAAGTCAGCTTCCGTAATACCTTCATCTTTTTTAACAACGACCGCTACAACCCGTTCTCCCCATAATTCATCTGGTTCACCAAGTACAGCAACATCTAATATACCAGGATGACTATGCAAGAAATCTTCAATTTCACGCGGATAAATATTTACCCCGCCGCTTATAACCATATCGTCAACGCGATCTGCTACAAATAAATAGCCATCTTTATCGAAATAGCCTAGATCACCCGAATGATACCATCCTTTATACATAGACTTTGCCGTCGCTTCTTCACGATTATGATATCCTGCCATCATAGTTGGTCCACGCGAAATAATTTCTCCTACTTCATATGGCGGCAGTACATCATCTGGTTCTGCCGGTCCCTCTTCATTTGATTTTACAATACGAATTTCATGACTAAAGCAAGGCGTTCCTGCTGAACCAGCTTTCGTAATTTGATCTTCTTCTACTAAGAATGCGATAACTGGACCCATTTCTGTCATTCCATAAATTTGGACAAGATCGATATGCAGGCGCTCTTTACATTCTTTCACAAGTGCTGGTGCCATCGGAGCTCCGCCATATACGCCAACTTTCATCGACTGTAATTCATATTGTGATAAATCGTCTTGTAACAGCATATTCCACATCGTCGGCGCAGCGAAGAATGTTGTAACCTTTTCCTTTTGAATTGTATGTAACACCGTCTTTGTATCAAATTGATGTAAAATAATGTTTTTCCCGCCAACTTGAATACGTGGTATAATTCCAGCATTTAATTCCCCGCAATGATATAACGGTGCCACAACAAGTCCAATACTATCTCGGTTATATTTCAAGAAATACGTACAAATCATACTATGTTCAGCCATGTCGCGATGACGGTGCATCACCCCTTTTGGCTGACCCGTTGTGCCGCTTGTATAAAGCATCGAACAATAATCTGTTTCCTCAACAACAATATCCACAGCCTCAGGTGAAGCCGCATTTACTTTTTCATGATAAGAAGCAGCGTAGGAAGGTGCATCATCTTCTATGTACCAAAAAGAACTGTTTGGGAAATCTCGTTCAATAGCTGCAATTGTCGGTTCAACAGCCTTTTCAAAGACAACGACTTTTGAGGATGCGTCTTGGAGGATGTAAGCTACTTCTTTTGCCTTTAAGCGGAAATTAATCGGATTGAATATTGCGCCAATCTGTGCGCAGGCTAGATAAACGTTCACAAATTCACGGCAATTGTATAAATAAACCGATACACAATCCCCTTTTTTCACACCTTCTGCTAACAGGGCATGCGCCGTTTTATTCACCTGTTCATTCCACTCTTTATATGTCCAGCGAATATTCTTTTCTGGTTCCACTAACGCTTCTTTATTCGGATACTTGCCAACTGCTAAATCAAAAATTCTCCCAATCGTCATATACATGTCAAAATCTGCCCCCTTTTCACTTTCATAAATCTATCATTTCGTGTATAAGTTGACATTTCCTCTACATTTTTACCTTCTTTTTCTGATCATTCTCGACACGATTTTACAAACAACAAAAAAGACTGACACATAAAAGCCCACAATATGTGGACCTTTAGGCCAGCCTCTTACCTGCTATTTGCGGGCAGTAATCCTCTCAAAGCAAAGGAATGGAACCCCAAACTTTCACTTTAAGAGAATAGCTCTTCTAAAATTTTAAGCTTATCTTCTGTATATTTAATATAACCATCGTTATATGACTTTGGATCTTTCGGATTGGCAAAGTGCGTAATAGCTCCTGTTTGCGGATGAACAAATTTACTTGATGCACCGCAACCAAGTCCGATAATAGATTGTACTTCTTCCATAATTACAATATTATATATGCTCTCTTGAGATGGCATTGCATAACCGACATTTTCTAAGTTACCTAAAATATTCTTTTGACGGTATAAATAATATGGTACGTAATTATGATTCTTCGTCCACTCTTCTGCTTCATGCATCATCGCCGTAATCTCTTCGCGACCTGCCACTTTATATTTACGCTTATTTTGCGTCATTTCAGAAGCACGTTTAAATGATAATGTATGAACAGTTAATGATTCTGGCATTAACTTTTCTGTTTCATCTAACGTATGCTTAAATATTTCTAATCCTTCACCAGGAAGACCAATAATTAAATCCATATTAATATTGTTCATTCCCATTTCACGTGCTAAATGATACTTCTCAATCGTTTCTTCCACCGTATGATGGCGTCCAATTGCCTTTAGCGTTTCTTGATGGTATGACTGCGGGTTAATACTAATGCGGTCAATATTCCATTTATTTAACACTTCTAGTTTTTCAGGTGTAATCGTATCCGGACGACCTGCCTCAACAGTTACTTCACGTACCTCTTTCACATCCGGGAACGACTCATACATCTCTTCATACAACATGTCCATCTCTTCTGCTGTAATACTTGTCGGTGTACCACCGCCGTAATAAATCGTTGTAACTTTAACGCCTTTCTCTTTTAAGAACTTACCAATTTCACGAACTTCGTAGTGTAAGCCGCCTAAGAAAGAATCTACAGAGCCTTGACGCCCATTGATTGCATACGCCGGGAATGTACAATATGCACATTTTGTTGGACAGAACGGGATACCGATATAAATACTTACTTCTTCTTTCAAACGATATAAATCTGGAATAACCGCTAATTGGCAATCAACAATGCGCTGCAGAAGTTCGATTTTTTCTTCATGAATTAAATAACTTTCACGAAGTTCTTTATGCGCCTCTTCCTTTGACATACCATTTTGAAGCATTTTGTGCAGAAGCTTTGTTGGTCTTACCCCCGTTAAAATGCCCCAGCTCTGTTCAATTCCTGTTAACTGCTGAAGAACAGAGAGATATACATAAGAAACAACATGCTTCACTTGCTTCATACGTTCTTTTTCTTCTGTAAAGGAAGATAAATCTTTTGAGAACGTTTCTTCATATACATTTCCTGTTGCAACGTCTGTTAAACGAGCTGACGCTGTCACATTTCCTTCTATCTGTATATCAACAATAAGGTTTGCTTCTTCTTTCTCAAATCCGATTGTACTTTCTTCAAAAAATAAGCCGCTAATATTTTGCAGCGGACGTAAAAAACGATCATCTTGTAATGTTTTAATTGAAATTAACAACAATTATCACCTTTTCATTTGTAAACTCTCTTTAGTTTACTTGAAGGGTGACTACAGGTCAATACAGAAGGTTTTACCTCATTTTCCTGAAAAAAAAATCATACAGCTTCTAAGTAAGAAAACACTTTCTTTTGGGTGGGCGAGAGCATCTGG
>NZ_JBALQK010000133.1:0-3720 GCF_036965845.1 Bacillus sp. JJ1127
AAAATGGATTTATATAACAGCATTTTTGCTACAGAAAATGATTCTAAGCAACGCTGTCGAAAATTATTTTCTGAATTTTCTCTTAATTTTAAAGGGTTTTCTGTTACTTTTTGCGAAACATTTGTATAACAATTTTTTCATTGTTCTGTTTACATATCAAATAGGTTCGGGTGGAGTTTTGAAAGCGTTTCCTATACAATAACCGATATTTTTCGATTTTTTCTTCAATAATTCCTTGCAATATTTTCAGAAAGTCATTACAATTGCCATATATTAAAAATCATAACAATAAACAAATCCTCATCAATCCGATGAGGTAGAGGTTGCGACTTTTATAAGTAAGGCGGATTAGACACAGAGAATGTCAATGACTCCGTTTGAAAGGAAAAGTTGCCGAAGTTTATATTTCTTCTCTGGAAATATAAGCTGGGGCTGTCTCCGAATAGGAACAGAACTGTCACGTTTACAAAATACCGTGTAAACGTGGGGTGCTATCTTAACGGAAGGGTATGATGGGGTGGTTATTTGTGAAACGTTCCGCCAAATTCCTTTGGCGGTTTTTTGTATTTTTCTCCCCCGCTCCTTCCTATCTTACAAGAAAAGGAGTGTTGAACATGAATAGCGCAACAAATCAAGCTACCTCTAAAACTCAATCTACGCAAGGACAAGGTGAACTTAGGCGCGGATTGAAATCTCGCCATCTTACAATGATTTCTCTCGGTGGTACAATTGGTACCGGACTATTTCTTGCCAGCGGTGGTGTCATTCACACAGCTGGCCCTGGCGGAGCTCTTGTAGCATACGCCGCAATTGGAATTATGGTTTATTTTTTAATGACAAGCTTAGCTGAATTAGCAGCATACATGCCTGTCGCTGGATCCTTTAGCACATACGCAACAAGATTTGTTGATCCATCGCTTGGATTCGCACTTGGGTGGAACTATTGGTACAACTGGGCCATTACAATTGCCGCTGAACTGTCAGCAGTAACATTAATTATGAAATTTTGGTTCCCAAATACCCCTTCCCTTATCTGGAGTGGTCTTTGTTTAGTCATTATGTTTCTTTTAAATTACTTATCAGTTAAAGGATTTGGTGAAGCAGAATATTGGTTTGCACTTATTAAAGTAGTTACTGTTATTATCTTTTTAATCGTTGGATTTATGATGATCTTTGGTATTATGGGTGGTGAACCTGTAGGATTCAAAAACTTTACTATTGCAGATGCACCATTTAACGGCGGCATCATGGCAATTATCGGTGTATTTATGGCTGCTGGTTTTTCATTCCAAGGAACTGAATTATTAGGTGTAGCTGCTGGCGAAACTGCCGATCCAGAGCGTAGTATTCCAAAAGCCATTCGTTCAATCTTTTGGCGCATCCTATTATTCTACATCTTTGCAATTCTTGTTATCGGTCTATTGATTCCTTATACGACTGATAGTCTTGCAGCGAGTGATGTAACAGTAAGTCCATTTACACTTGTATTTGAAAAAGCGGGGATTGCATTTGCTGCGTCTGTTATGAATGCTGTTATTTTAACTGCTGTTCTATCCGCTGGTAACTCAGGCATGTACGCATCAACCCGTATGCTTTGGGATTTAGCAAGACAAGGAAAAGCACCGAAATTTTTAGGTAAATTAAATAGCCGCGGCGTACCTGTTAACGCGTTAATCGCAACTTCAGTAGTTGGCTGTGCCGCATTCTTAGCTTCCTTATTTGGCGACGGTGTTGTATATGTATGGTTATTAAATGCATCTGGAATGTCCGGATTTATTGCATGGGTAGGAATCGCTATTAGTCATTATCGTTTCCGAAAAGCATACATTGCACAAGGAAAAGATTTGAATGACCTACCGTATAAAGCAAAATGGTTCCCATTTGGTCCAATCTTCGCATTTACACTTTGTGTAATTGTCATCTTAGGACAAAACTACGGCGCATTTATGGGTAAGTCGATCGATTGGAATGGTGTACTCGTTTCCTATATTGGTTTACCACTCTTCCTTGTACTTTGGTTAGGTTATAAATTCACAAAGAAAACAAAAGTAGTTCCTCTTGATAAATGTGAACTATAAATGATTAGAGACAGCAAATATCTCATATTTGCTGTCTTTTTTAGTACAATGAAATTTTGCAAAGGACATATTTCATGTATGTCGAATATTGTATTACATGTGTAATTTTTACATAAAGAAGGTGTGACATGTTTGTAAATACCAAAACCGAAACAGAAAAATTACAATTACAAAAAAATTATTCTTACAAAGGATGGGATTAAAATGAACGTCACATTAGAAGCTGTAGCCACAGAACAACTAGAAATATTAAAGAATTTCTACGCCCTATACTTACATGATTTATCCGAATTCTCCCCTACCCTTCATCCAAATGAAAATGGATTTTTTGAATTTGATGCGTTTAAACTTATTTGTACTCGTGAGGAGCTTATCCCGTATTTCATTAAATACGAGGAAAAATATGTTGGTTTTATCCTATTCGCTAAAGTACCATTTACGGCCCCTAAAACAGACTTTTGTATTAACGATTTTTTCTTATTAAAGCCGTATAGAGGAAAACAAATAGCTGATCAAGCCATTTTAGAGATTTTCAAACAACATATGGGAACATATTACGTGGCCCAATTAAAAAGCAATTCGAGAGCCGTGGCTTTCTGGAAAAAATTCTATCAAAAAAACGAGATTGAATATCAAGAAATTGAGAAAATGGATGAAGATGATTTGTGCTTAACACAAACCTTTACAGTGCCAGCGTTATTTACCCTTTCAGCATTACATGACCGGCTATTAAAAGATAATTAATAAAAGAGCAAATACAGAGGAATCAAATAAGAGAGGTTGGAGCATAACTGCTCCTATTTGTGCTGAACACCAACAGGGGCGAATCCTATTGTTGGAAGTTCCACTTTATTCTCGAAGCATCTACTTTTTTACTGGTAAAGAAAAAGCTTCTTCCCTATTTAATGTATCTCGGTATGGATAAAAACAAACTGTTTAATCATTTTTAACTGCGCAACTTCTCTTCGTATTTAATATCCATCTAACATGGCTTTTTCTGTACGATTCGTTTAGTATTTTTTAATCTTCGTTAATGTATTCATTCTATAAAGATAACCAAAATTTAGAAATCATATTTTTAGTAGAAAATAGCTATTCTAAATAGTGAATTCATAATTATAAGGAGGAATTTAATTATGACAGTAATTACTAAGCTTAAACAAACTATTTCTGGATTAAAAAGTGCTCAAGCATGTTTAGAAGGATTTGTTCTTGATACTGACAATCAGCAAGCAAAACAACTGTATCAAAATGCAGCTCAGCAAACGCAGACAATTATTGATTCTTTAGAACCACGTGTTCAGGAAATTCAACAAGATGAGCCTCAGTATAATCAATAAAACGCAGTAATCTTCAGATTTTTTGTAGAGACCGTTTCATGGTTAGTTGTATATATCTAGAAAGTATTTATACTTTTTTAAGCTAACTGAAAAGAGATGATTTAATTTTGCTCTTTTTCTGCAGGTAATAAATCAACAAATAACAATTTTCCCGTATCTTATATAACAGTAAGCAAACCCAATTTCTTTTTGTTAACTATTATTAACATCCAGAATACCGACTTTTTCCACATACTATCAATGAGTCAGTTTACCAATATAAATCATTTGAAAAATTCAAAAATCCTCATGAATTATATTAC
>NZ_JBALQK010000134.1:0-7847 GCF_036965845.1 Bacillus sp. JJ1127
TTGAGCGAAAGTTTTCATTCTCTTAAGAAAAACTTAAGAAACCTCCCAAATATTTATTAAGAAATGCTATCTATACTAAAAGCTATCTTACATAATACGCAATGTATGGGGAGGTCTTGTGCATAATGGAGTTACATGAGTTATTATCGTCTATTGAGCAGTATGGTTATGCTGCTTTATTTTATACTTGGTTCTCTATTTGGTAAACATATCGAGACGATTGTAGAACTTACGACGAAATATGGTATTTATTTTGGTAGTATAATTGTTGTCATGGCAAGTGTTTCTTATTTATGTATACAAAAGAAAAATCAGGTGGTAAGTGTAGAAAGAAGTGAATAAGATATGTCATTTGTAGTATCTATGGATATTGAAAAATGGGGAAGAATGCTTAGAATTATTAAAGAAAAATGAAGTGCAGTTCAGTTAGAAATTTGTATGGATTTTTCAAAGATTCGCATCATATTTACATCAAACTGAATTGTTATATGCTTTAAAATTAAATAAAAAAATAATTGACACCTTTCTTTAGCGGGGGTATATTATGTATGAAAATTAAATATGACTCTGTTAGGTGAGGCTCCTGTATAGAGAAACGCTGCTGCCCAAAAATGTCGAGAGACGCCAATGGGTCAACAGGAAAGGTCGGAATGAAGGCCTTTTTTAACGTAGCTGGTTTGAACCTATGCTATACAGTGCTAAAGCTCGACGAGGGAGAGGTGCGATTATTCTGATATGGACTGCTTGAACTAGCGGTGGTATCAGTGTGTTTATTTTGTGTATATTCAGGCCTTTACTCGTCTATGAGTAAAGGCCTTTTTTGTTGGAATGATACACCTTTCTCTCAATCTTAACATAGCATATCCAAGAAAAATGATTCGGATAAGGAGGTGGGGAACGATGGCACTTGGAGAACCGAGCCCGATACCCATATGTTTTACATTTATATTTCATCATGTAGGTAGGAAACGAATTGTTCCTCCCTCTCTAAAAAAATAGATAGTCGAGAAACAATGAATTTCCTCCTGCGTGTATAAAGGGGGAAACTACCGATGTTACGTGCAAAAAAACAACTTGAACATGTCCAAACAGACATGTATCAAACAAATAAAGGTACACCAAAACGAAACAAACAAACTTCTCATAATCAAGAAGTGATCAAGCAAAACAATGAAATATTAGTAGAAGTTGCTACAACCGATGTTCAATCCGCATTAGCTTTTTTAGAAACAACGCCAAACGGGCTTTCTGAAAAAGAAGCTGAAAGACGTATTGATATACATGGGAAAAATGAAGTAGCACATGAAAAGCCGCCAGCATGGTACATTCAATTGCTGCTAGCATTTAAAAATCCATTCATCTTCGTATTGTTAGCTTTAGGAATCTTGTCTTTCTTTACTGATGATATGAAAGGAACTATTGTTGTAACGGTCATGGTTGTCTTAAGTGCTACCATTCGTTTCTTGCAAGAATTCCGTTCTCAACAAGCAGCAGAAAAATTAAAGGCAATGGTTCGTACGACAGCTACTGTTTTGAGAACGAAAGAATTCAAACATAACATGGATAAAAAAGCAGATATCAATAACAATCATACACAGGAACTTCCTATTGAAGAGCTTGTACCTGGTGATATTATTACGCTTTCTGCGGGTGATATTGTCCCAGCTGATGTTCGCATTCTTTCAGCTAAAGATTTATTTGTAAACCAATCTGCTCTAACTGGAGAAGCTTTGCCTGTCGAAAAATACGAAAATTTCCATAATTCAAATATTAATGCAAAAAGAAATGGCGACCCGCTTGAAATGGATAATTTATGTTTTATGGGAACAAATATCGTAAGTGGAACTGCAACTGCTGTCGTTGTATCAACAGGCGCAAATAGTTATTTTGGTTCATTAGCAAAAAGTGTAATTGGTAAACGTCCGGAAACAAGCTTTGATAAAGGCGTTAATAAAGTAAGTTGGCTTTTAATTAAATTTATGCTTGTCATGACGCCTATTGTATTTTTCATTAATGGGATTTCAAAAGGTGATTGGAAGGAAGCGTTCTTCTTTGCGATTGCAGTTGCTGTGGGACTAACACCGGAAATGCTTCCGATGATTGTAACGGCAAATTTAGCTAGAGGCGCTGTGCAAATGTCTAAAAAGAAAGTAATTGTGAAACAGCTAAATTCAATTCAAAATCTTGGGGCAATGGATGTTCTTTGTACAGACAAAACAGGAACATTGACTGAAGATAAAGTCGTATTAGTCCGTCATCTTGATCCAACAGGAAACCAATGTAAAAGTGTATTACAACTAGCCTATCTAAATAGTTTTTATCAAACGGGATTAAAAAACCTTATCGATAAAGCGGTTATTCAGCATACAGAAGAGAAACATCAATTAGATACAAAGGAATTTCACAAAGTAGATGAAATCCCATTTGACTTTGCTAGGCGCCGTATGTCCGTAGTTGTTAAAGATGCAAGCAAGATGAACTTAATGGTTTGTAAGGGTGCAGTAGAAGAAATTTTATCTATTTGTACACATACGGATATTCATGATGAAATACTTCCTCTTACGAAAGAAGTAAAGAGTAAGGTTAAGTATCTTAGTGAACAATTAAATGAGGACGGCATGCGTGTAATTGCAGTGGCTTATAAGCTTGAAGCATCTAATGATGAAAAAGCTTATTCTATTCAAGATGAATCAGATATGATTTTCGCAGGATATATTGGATTTTTAGATCCTCCAAAACCATCCGCAGCGTCTGCAATTCGAACATTACAAGAACAAGGCGTACAGGTGAAAATTTTAACTGGTGACAATGAAATTGTAACGCGCAAAGTATGTAAAGAAGTAGGATTGGATATAGGGGAACCTGTACTTGGCTATGAAATTGATCATTTACCTGAAAAGGCACTAGCAAAATTAGCAGAAAGAACAACTGTATTTGCGAAATTAAATCCAATGCAAAAGTCGCGTGTCATTAAAGCATTGCAAGCAAATGGTCATACTGTAGGTTACATGGGTGACGGTATTAATGATGCGGTTGCACTTCGCGATGCAGATGTAGGTATCTCTGTTGATATAGCGACAGATATTGCGAAAGAATCATCTGATATTATCTTGCTTGAAAAAAGCCTGAATGTATTGGAAGAAGGTATTATTGAAGGGCGTACAACATTCGGGAATATTTTGAAATATATTAAAATGACGGCAAGCTCTAACTTTGGAAACGTATTTAGCGTATTAGTAGCAAGTGCATTTATTCCGTTTCTTCCGATGTTAGCTATTCATTTATTAATTCAAAACTTGTTATATGATTTATCGCAGCTTTCTATTCCATGGGATAAGATGGATAAAGAGTTCTTAGAGAAGCCTAGAAAATGGGACACTGCAAATATGCGCAATTTTATTATCTGTATTGGTCCTATTAGTTCAATCTTTGATATTACAACATTTATTGTGATGTGGAATGTGTTTGGTGCCAATACGGTTGCAGAACAATCTTTGTTCCAATCCGGCTGGTTTGTAGTGGGATTACTTACGCAAACGTTGATTGTGCATATGATTCGAACACCAAAGATTCCATTTATCCAAAGTACGGCCGCTATTCCGGTCCTATTATTAACAGCACTCATTATGGCTATTGGTATTTACGTTCCGTTTTCCCCACTAGGGGCTGCTGTAGGGTTACAGCCACTTCCACTTAGCTATTTCCCATGGTTAGTAGGAATTTTAGCAGGCTATGCTGTATTAACTCAATTTCTTAAGCAGTTGTATATCAAGAAATTTCATAGTTGGTTATAACATCTTCTTTTCTAGACATGTAAATCTGATTTAACAGAAATTCTATCAGAAAGAAGGTGAGAAATATGCACTTTGAACATGCACTCTTATTGCATATTTCTATTATGAATGGAGAAGCGCAATTTCCATTAAAATCAATGTTAAAACCAAAAATAAGTAGCGAAAAGTTTTATACCATATAATCGTTAAAAAGTAATATGGAATGAAAAAGGAGGTTACTTTTGTAGTCCTCCTTTCTCTATGTATAGATAGTTGGAGGTGAAAGATATGGCATGGCAAGATATTGTAATCCGTTTACTTGTTGCTATATTTGCTGGAGCTTGTATTGGAACGGAGCGGCAATGGCGGCATCGTATGGCTGGATTACGTACGAATGCTCTCGTTTCATTAGGAGCTTGTTTGTTTGTTTTATTATCTGTTATGACTTCAGGAGAAGGAAGCCCTACACGTATCGCTGCTCAGGTTGTAAGTGGAATTGGTTTTCTTGGCGGTGGAGTCATTATTCGAGATGGTTTTAGTATTCGTGGATTAAATACAGCTGCTACATTATGGTGTGCTGCAGCAGTTGGCACTCTTGTTGGGGCTGGATTTTTAAAAGTGGGTATTATTGGTGCTTTCGGGGTTATTTTAGCAAACATTTTCCTTCGACCTGTGGCATTGTTTATGAACAAAAAGTCTCGAGATCAACAGCAAGAAGATATGAGCTATATGGTATCAGCAACCTGTTTAGATAAAGATGAGTCTCATATTAGAGTCTTGTTAATGCATATGGTTCATACAGAAGGAATTGGTCTAAAAGAATTGTTTAGTGAAGACATTGAAGAGGGCAAAAAAGTAGTTGTACGAGCACTTTTGCATTGTGATTCAAAAAAAGCTACGCTTATTGAAAAAATAGTGAGTCGCTTAAGTCTAGAAGCTGGTATAACAGCTGTCGGATGGAAAGCTATTACAGAACAAGAGTCTGATTAACGTAGCAAACATTCCTCAGCCAATAAAAGAAAGTACACCAGTATATACGATTTATAAAGGTGAGAATAAAGGAAGCACATATGGTGCAACGATTATAAAAGAATGAGATTAACTTCAATCGTGTTTGTAACATGAATAGCCGTAAGGGGAACGAAATGAATTCTCTTTACGGTTCTTTTGTTTAGTAGGACAGTTTTGCTATAATGTACCAGTACGATTTACCTACAAGGGGAGTGCTAGAAGAAATGCGATCATTTAATGTTGATGAATTTATTGCCAGTGTTTTACAATGGATATTAAATACAGCTCTTATCATATTATCCATTGTTCTATCTATCTTTTTAATTAATGAAACAATCACATTCATACAATACATATTTTCAGCAAAAAAATACACATCTTATAAATTAGTTGAAAGTATCATTGTTTACTTTTTATACTTTGAATTTATTGCATTAATTATTAAATATTTCAAATCAAATTACCATTTTCCATTACGATATTTCATTTATATAGGAATTACAGCTTTAATTCGATTAATTATTGTTTCTCATGAAGAACCACTTGAAACATTATTATATGCAGGAGCTATTCTCATTTTAGTAATTGCTTTATATATATCTAATATGAGGGATTTGAAGAAACATTAAACATGATTTTGTACTGTATATGAAAACAAATCTATAAAATATATATAAAAATAGTGCAGACCAAGGTGTTGGTTTGCACTATTTTTTATAAATTTCACTCGGGAAAAGAGAACAAACGCATATTTACTCCCGCTTGACCTTCAAGTTACTTCAAGGTTTAAAATGTGAGTAGAGAGCTGTAAAGGAGCGTTTTGAAATGAAAAAAATTGAGAAACTAGACGGAGAAATTATTTTATCTTTGGGGGTAAGAAAATGAGTCAAGAACTGAAACTACGCCCTTTAGAACGAGAAGATTTGAAATTTGTTCATGAGCTTAATAACAATGCACATATTATGTCTTATTGGTTTGAAGAACCTTATGAAGCTTTTGTGGAGTTGCAGGATTTATATGATAAGCACATTCATGATCAAAGTGAACGTCGTTTTATAGTGGAAAAAGATAACAATATGGTTGGATTAGTTGAATTAGTGGAGATCGATTATATTCATCGAAGAACAGAATTTCAAATTATCATCGATCCAAAGTATCAAGGTTATGGTTATGCAGCGTATGCAACTCGTTTAGCAATGGATTACGCTTTTTCCGTATTAAATATGCACAAAATCTATTTAATAGTAGATAAAGAAAACGAAAAAGCTACGCATATTTACAAAAAAGTCGGTTTTGCAATTGAAGGTGAGTTACAAGATGAATTTTTCGTTGATGGTAACTATCATAATGCAATCAGGATGTGTATTTTCCAGCGTCAATATTTAGATATGAAATAATTAATTTTTATATTCATGGAATCAAACACTTTCTTGGAGATATAGACATAACATGTAAAAGGTAATTTGATTATGCATACAAAAGTGAGATGAATGATTATGATAAATCATTATTTTGACAACGGAAGGCAAGTTGCATCAGCGATTACAGCAGCTGGGGCACAGGCAACGATTCATGCGGTTTATCAAGCTATGCAGCACAATCATCACCTTTTCTTGCAATATTATCATCATCCTGTGCATGTCGTACACCCTGGTATATATCTAACTCATTTCTCAGCAATTCCATTTGGGTCAACGTATACAATGTAGCATTGTGATTTACTCAAATCGTCCACATAATAAAACAAAAGGGATGGTGACTCATAAAAAATGTCACGATCCCTTTCGTTTTCATTTCACTACTTTGTTTTGTAATACTATATTCTGCCTAACTTCATTCCAAGGAATGCGAGCAGGATACCGATGCTATAAGTGACGCCTAGGTATAGGAAGGAAACGCCAAATTTTTTATTAGTGAAAAGCTGGATAGACTCCAATTTAAATGTAGAAAATGTAGTGAAGGCCCCCATGAACCCCGTTCCTAACAATAATTGCCAACTTTTATCTATGCCTTTACCAACGATATATCCAAGTAAAAATGCACCTGTTATATTGATCAGAAATGTAGCAATCGGAAAAGATATTGCGTTTCTTTTTTTGAACCAATTGCTTATGCCAAAGCGGGTAATGGCACCAAAGAAACCACCAATCGCTACCAATAAAGCATGATACTCTGTCATTACTTAGTTCCCCCTCTGGCTGTGATAGTACGCTTTGCATATAAAATATCTCCAAATTTATAACCCAGTCCAGACATAAGGAGACCGCCCAACATGCTGCATAATACATATAAAATTGCAAGTGTCCATTCTGAATGATTGATTAATTTAACAGTCTCTACACTGAAAGTAGAAAAAGTAGTAAATGATCCTACAAATCCTGTTCCAATTCCTGTGACAATCTCTGAAGGAAGAATGTCCAAACGAGAAATATAAGTAGTAATCCAGCTTAGTACAAAGCAGCCAATTAAATTAATCAATAATGTAGCAAATGGGAAAATATGATGCCAAAACATATCGATATTAAGTCCTAAATAATAACGGGCAAGAGCACCTAATATACCTGCAATACCAACAATAATATATACCATTTCCTTCACCTCTCTTATAGAGTGCTCAAAACAAATAGACTCCTACCAGTGTATATACTGGTAGGAGTCATTAGCTAAGCAGCGGTTATGGCGAATTCCATCGCCCTATGTATTTCATAGTTATTAGTGTACTAAATATATGTAAGATTTCCAACAAATATGTGTTTTGTTTTGTGAGAAATAAACAGCATTTGTATTTTACATTATTGAATACATTCTTGCTCAAAAGTAGCGATTGTCGTTAATTTGAATAGGAAATTTATTTCATAAAACTAAGCTCTATAAGTTTGCCGAAGTAGCAAGTTTATATTGTTAAGGTGTTTAAAGATATATTTATATAACAATTATGAAGAAAAAAGAGTTGAAAATGATGGTTATTTGTCACGTTATTACGATATATCATTATATTTATTAAAATTAAATATAATGATATATCGTTTTTATTGTGATAAAATATCATGTATATATGTAGAA
>NZ_JBALQK010000135.1:0-3805 GCF_036965845.1 Bacillus sp. JJ1127
TCTATAGGGTACATTTTAATTTGAGTATGACTCTTTTTTTACTCTTTCCACTTCTTTTTACATTCCTCTATTCCACTAAGTAAATACTTCTTCGTCATATTTGCACGTCTCCAAATGGATATCGTTCGCTTTGCCTCTTTATTCTTTCGTATCCGCTCAACTTCTCGTAACAAAGGCTCCCATTCTCCAGAAGTGGATCCTATCATATATTGTAGTCCTGCATCCTTGGAAACGATGGTTTCATGGTCTAATGTATATAAAATACGTCCCATCGTCACAACAGCGGATTCTACCCATTCCTCGATTAGAAACAAGTATGGGCGCGATGCTTTTTCACTCCAGTACTGTTCCACATTATATTTCATTGTTTTTATCACATCACTCCATGGCGCTTGAAAGGGAAGTTCGCTTGCTTCCTTTCCCATAACAGTAATTCCCTGATTCTTTAACGTCCACCACGTTACAGCATTTACATCCCAATGCCCTACGCTAGCTTTCCCTTCCGCACAATATACATACTGCGTTATTTCCTCGTTGTACTTCCCTAAATCGGCAAGCGGGATATACATGCCGTCCATTCGCTTTCCTAACGTACTTGTACTCAGCTTTTTATGTAACTCAACAATTTGAATTTTTTCAGCCTCACTAACCACTTCTCTTGTTACCGTAACAAAATCAACGTCACTCGTTTCCAAATGAAATGCCCCTAATGCAATCGAACCATATACATATACCCCGACTAATTGTTCATGCAAAAAAATATCTTGTAATCCCTTCACATATTGCTCCATCAATCCCTTTACTTCTTCTGGAAAACTATATTTCACTACACCTTCCATGTAGATCCCCCTCAATAAAATTACCTTTAATAGATATTTTTTCCATATAGTTATATAAGAAAAGCCTTTGCGATTACAAAGGCCTTCTGTATTATAAATATTTCTCGATTTCTTCGTATACATCTTTCAAACGAGGATTTCCTTCTCCCACGATTTCCCCGTTCACAAGAACGACTGGATAAAACAAATCCTCTTCAATGACACGTTCTACAAATACTTGTTTATCCGCATCTTCTTGCTCTTCTTGAATATCAATGTATTCAAACTTGAATTTAGCTTCTTGTCCTTCATATTTACGACCAATTGCTGCTTGCAACCATTCAAATGTTTCCGTTGAAGATGGCATTCCAACGCAGCTCGCACAAATTACTTTCGCCCCATATACTTGAACATTTATCATTACTTTCCCCCATTTCCCTGTCCTAACAGTATATTTAAATGGATGGGCATATAAGCACCACCCTTTACAAGTCCATTTCGTATCCTCTATACTGAAAAAACACGTTGTAAACATGATACAATATTTTGACAATAAAACAAGAACAGAAAAAATAGATTTTCCCCTGTATCTTGATTATAATAAAATGGATGAAAGGAGTCGATAAAAATGGAAAACCCAAATATGCAAGAACAAGTGCTAGAAGTATTAGATAAATTACGTCCGTTCTTACTTCGTGATGGCGGTGACGTTGAATTAGTAGATATTGAAGATGGTATTGTAAAACTACGTCTAATGGGTGCATGTGGTAGCTGCCCAAGTTCTACAATCACACTAAAAGCTGGTATCGAACGCGCACTACTTGAAGAAGTACCAGGCGTTATTGAAGTAGAACAAGTATTTTAATTTTAAAGCAGAAGCGGCTCGTTTAGAATGTGAGGGGGATGGAGCTTCTGACAGAGAGGCGTTTTTTGCCTCGGCGGAAGACGCGAAGCCACCGAACATTCTAGCCGCTGGAGCTAGATATCATAAAAAGCGGAAGCGGCTCGTTCAGAATCGCTAAAGCTAGATATTCACAAAAAAGAGACCACAACTGGTCTCTTTTTTGTAAGCTCCTATCAGGATAACCAATCCAATTTCCGAATCCCTAACTTATCAACGGGTAAACGAAATGATTCATAAAAATGCTTCATAAATTGCTCTGAACGGTTCACATCGTGTAAAATGGCTTCTAAGCGATCTCTATATTCACTTTTTTGCTCTTCATTTCCTGTTTGATAATAACGTTCTATCGTTTCAAAATACTGCAACGGGAAGAGTAAGCGTGCAAATAGTAGACGCCACCCAAAAGAGGACAACGAATAATTTTGTTCATAATCGGTAATAAATTGAAAAATCGTTTGTTCCCAATCTTTCTTTTTTTCTATCGTTACGTAGCGAATCCATTCGGCTAAATCTCTACTCGGATGATCGTATACCCAATCGATAGGGATTTTCAAACGATTGGTTTGCTGCCATAATAAAGGTGTAAAGCGTTCTTGGCAAATCGTTGCAGCATCAGCTGGCTCAGGCGTATCATCCATTTCTGTATCAACAACGTATTGAATTGCATTTTCAGCAACCCCTAAATAATAAGGGAAAGATTCAATAAATAGCTGATCGAATACATCTGAGGGGTGATTCATCACTTGTGATTGCCAAAATCGCTCTAACTGATCGAGCCTTTTTTCCCATAGTGACTTCCATTCACCAATGCGACTTAATTGGTCTATTTCTTCGGGAAAAAAAGCACCGCGTTTATGAAATAATGAAAGCTCGCTTCCTAACGAAGTGGCGTGTCGCTCGAGCAGACGCATACCTTTTAATAAGCAGTAATTTGTTTCTTCTATCTCACTTACATAGTAACCGTGTATAGTCGGAACGAAAGTCGCAACAGTAATATCCCCCTGTTGGTTCATATAATCGCTTAACTTTTTCATTTCAACAAGCACTTCTTCTTCCATAGTTCCAATTGGAAGAAGTACATAAATTTTATTGCGAATCCAAAAGCTTTTATAGGGGCCAAGGGGGATTAATTCTTTGACATGCATTTGATAATGCTCATAAATATGCTGAATCATCAAAGTCGCCACCTATGGTTTTTCTTTATATATATGAGCTTGTGCTCGCCTTTCATTCCTATGCACATGATAAAGCAAAGAAACGTATACAAATACTAAAAAGAAAAAAAGGTGATAAACATGAAAGAATCAAATCAACTACAAGAAAGAGCATTACAACTATTGCAAGAACGCGGTG
Source organism: Bacillus sp. JJ1127 (assembly GCF_036965845.1). Taxonomy (NCBI): domain Bacteria; kingdom Bacillati; phylum Bacillota; class Bacilli; order Caryophanales; family Bacillaceae; genus Bacillus; species Bacillus sp. JJ1127. The sequence continues at coordinate 3,076 of NZ_JBALQK010000135.1, forward strand.
TAACAATCGATGATATTGCTGAGCTTGTTCACTTTCTCCAAAAAAAATACCATCCAAATTTAGAGATGACAGAATGTCGCTACAACGTAGAGCGCGTACTATCAAAGCGTGAAGTTCAAAACGCCCTAATTACAGGGATAGAATTAGACGTCCTAGCTGAAAAAGGCATGTTAAGTGAACCGTTACAAGATATCGTTAAACGTGACGAAGGCTTATATGGAGTGGATGAAATAATCGCTCTTTCAATTGTAAACGTGTACGGTTCTATCGGTTTCACAAACTTTGGATATATTGATAAATTAAAACCAGGCATCTTAGAATACTTAAATGATAAATCAACTGGGAAGGTTCATACATTCCTTGATGATATTGTGGGGGCAATTGCTGCCGCTGCGTCTAGTCGTCTGGCGCATCGAGCGGAGCATGCGGAATAAGGTGAACCTCTAATCAAGGAATTTTCATGTAATACTTTCATTTGAAACATAAAAAAAACATAACGTCTCATGATTTTTTTCACATGGGGCGTTATGTTTTTTCTGTCTTTTTACGATTGCCTCATAAACCAATCATTTTTTTATTTACACGATCAAACAGGAATAACATAAGAAATAGCGAATGAATAGTAATACATTTAATTGTTCTGTTTGATTTAGATCTGAATATTAGGTCAACTACCCACCACTTAAACGCTAACATGTTTTGAAGTGGGGGCTTGTAAAAAGTCCTGGTT
>NZ_JBALQK010000135.1:3912-14201 GCF_036965845.1 Bacillus sp. JJ1127
CACCTACAAACATTGGCGAAGGGAAACTACATCCTGATATGGATGGGCAAAACATGCGTGTATTTGCCAAGAGTTATTTTAGGCTATGCCTAACCGAAATTCATCCCCACCTTACCGCTGGGCTCTTGCCCGTCACGAGCTTGAAGATAGGGACTTCTTTCGGAAATACATTAAATAACAGGGGGCGCAACTTATATGGATAATATATTAAAAGTGTCATCAAAATCAAATCCTAATTCAGTGGCAGGTGCAATTGCCGGCGTATTAAGAGAAAAAGGCAATACAGAAATTCAAGTAATAGGGGCAGGTGCTCTAAATCAAGCGATTAAGGCCATTGCTATTGCAAGGGGATTTGTAGCTCCTAGCGGTATCGACCTCGTTCTCATTCCAGCATTTACAGATATTACAATCAATAATGAGAAAAGTACTGCAATCAAATTAATTGTCGGTCCTAGAAAAATTAGATCGTAGAAAAAATAATAGGTTCTCATTGAAACTATCCATATAAGAATTATTCACAAACATTGTCCCAAGATTATATTCTTTTTTTGAACTAACAGATGCCGATCGTTGAATAAGATATATGAAAAGACCGATAAAAAATTGGTCTTTTTCTTTTTGCAACAATCCATACAAATCTTAACTTTCAATCCCGCAATTATTCCTATTTTTCATAGGATTCTTCACTTTCCCTTTTCTCTACAGAAGTATGTCATTAGAATAAATTCTCTCCCTCGGCTGAAGAAGGTAATTTCTACTGTAAAGCCTACCTGTTGATATAACGTAATGGCACGTTTATTAAAGCCTGCTACACTTAAACGAATCTTCTTCGGTTGCATTTGCTCTTTTGCCAAGTTCATTCCAGCTTGAACGAAACTTTTCCCCATCCCTTTCCCTGTTAGCTCTGGTTTCATTCCAAGTCCAATATCTAAGGTGTCTTCCTCGGTGTATAAATTTGCCTCTCTCCCCCCTGGTACTTGTGCATTTTCTCCGAAGCAAAAGTATCCGACTAGTTCTCCACTTTCATTGCAGCAACCATAATATGTACCATCCAACAATTCCTCTATTGTTTCTTCACTTCCTGAAAAACTGTATATCGAATATGGTTCTTCATACTTCCATGTATTGATTTCTTTTGCTTCTGCTTCTGTTAGTTTATGTATATTCATCTTGCTTCTTCCTTTCCTTCAAACATTCCACTGACAAACAAAATTCTACATTTCTTCTACAATCCATCTTTATTTTTAAAAATTTTGTAATTTTTTCAAAATTTCATGTAGAAAACTTTTCTTGTCATGTTACGATTGAATTAATAGCTATCCTAAATGAGGTGAATCTAAGATGACTTTACAGTTATGCAAAGGACACCGAGACATGGATCGGTATTATAAATGGAACATGAACTGGGTCGCAGGCTCAAAATAAGGTGGTGACAACGTGAGGCATTTTTCCTATTTATCCCTTGAAGAAAAGAAAAATCTTTTCTATCAAGAACCAATCGCCTTTTCAAAGGACATGGCAAAGGACCAATTAGCTTACGCATTAGGTGCTACTCTATATACACCTGGTACAAAAGAAACAATTGCAGATGACATCGCTAAAAAGAAACATGAGGGCGCTACATCGATTGTACTTTGTTTAGAGGACTCCGTTAGTGATGGAGATATGAAATTTGCAGAGCAAAATGTTATCATCCAAATCCAATTACTCGCACATCTGATAGATGCAGATAAGCTTCATCCATCAGACATACCACTGCTTTTTATTAGAGTTCGTGAGCCGAAGCAAATGCGTTCCATCGTAATTGAACTAGGAAGTGCCGTTCATTGCATATGCGGCTTTGTCTTTCCAAAATTCACATCAGCTAACGGAACGTCTTATATTAATGAACTACGATACATAAACGAAACATATTCCCTTACACTTTACGGGATGCCTATTTTAGAGTCACCTGAAATTATGTATAAAGAAACACGTACAAAAGCATTGCTAGCAATTAAAACAATACTGGATTCTTATCGCAATTCCATTTTGAATGTTCGCATTGGCGCTACCGATTTTTCAGGTATATTTGGCATTCGTCGTAATAAAGATACAACCATCTATGATATTTCTGTTATTCGTGATTGTATTTCTGATATTATTAATATTTTTTCTAGACAGGCAGACGAATATGTTATCTCTGGCCCTGTGTGGGAGTACTTCGGAAACAGACAGCGCGTTCTCAAACCACAGCTCCGGCAAACACCATTTCGTGAATCACTCGGAAACGCTGGGCTTACAATGCGTGAGGAAATGCTTTATCGCTATGAGGATGGATTAATTCATGAGGTATTGCTAGATCAAGCAAACGGATTAATTGGAAAAACAGTCATCCACCCTTCTCACATTAAGCTCGTACAAGCTATGCACGTTGTAACGCTAGAAGATTATTTAGATGCAAAAGCAATTTGTGAAAATGCTCATACATATAACGGGGTTATGAAAAGTAGCTTCGCTAACAAAATGAATGAAGTAAAGCCCCATTTAAACTGGGCGCGAAAAATACTGCTAAAATCTAATATTTACGGGGTGCTAAATGAACAGCAAACTTTCATCGATCTCCTTACCTCAGAATCAAAACAACACATATAATATTTTAAATAATATAACTGTCCATATAGACGTACGAAATAATCCATATGCATTATCATTAGATCAACTCTTTCAAATGGCAGCCAGAATAAATAAGAAACGTGGTTTTCTATTTGTAAGTACCATTTTAGGCAAACACCTTCCTGTTCTACCAGCAGTCTCTTTAGCCGGTGGGTGTGCACTTGCTGCAAGATATATGGAGGTGCTGCATGACACGATTCATCCTTTTCAAGAGGAAATTCTCAGTCTCATTTCTTCTAAAGAAGATAGCTGCAATGAACTTGAAATCATTTTACAACATCAATTTCCTTTAGAAGAGGAAGTTCTATTTATCGGATTTGCCGAAACAGCTACTGCATTAGGTCACGCTATGTTTCAATGCTTTCAAAATGCGAAATACATGCATACAACAAGAGAAACCATCTCCCAAATGGAGCCAATTATTACATTTGAAGAAGAACATTCTCATGCAACTTCGCATCGTTGTTATGTGGATAAAAGCTATTTTCAAAACGAACACCAAATCGTCCTTGTGGATGATGAAATGACAACAGGAAAAACCGCCCTTAATATCATTAGATCTATCCAAGAAAAGTTTCCAAGAAAAGAATACACTGTCGCTTCTTTACTAGATTGGCGTTCTGATGCGAACAGAGAACAATTTACAGCACTTGAAAAAGAACTTGATATAACGATTCATATTATTTCTCTATTAAGTGGTTCACTTAAAACAATTGGAAGTCCTATTACCACTACCTCTTCCTGCGATGAAATTATTTATGAATCAATAGAATCTAAACTAGAAAAACATACAATTTCGTGTCCTGCTTTGCCTTATACATCTATAGAACATGATGCCTACTACATAAAATATACAGGACGCTTCGGGATTTCAACTAATGAACAAGAGCACATCCACTCTTTTGCGAGAAAGATTGGTAATGAGTTACGGAAAAAAAGAAAAGGTAAACGTACACTATGCTTAGGAACTGGTGAATTTATGTATATTCCAATGCGGATTGCGGCTGAAATGGGGGCAAACATTTCCTATCAATCAACAACGCGAAGCCCTATTCACCTTTATAGCAATGACGAACAATATGCCATTCATAATCGTTTTTCCTATAAGAGTCCTGAAGACGATAGCATTATAAATTATTTTTATAATATCGAACACGGTGACTATGATGAAGTCTTTCTGTTTATAGAACGTGATTTACAGGAGGATGCTTTACATCCCCTTCTTACGCAATTGCAAACAGTCATTCCGCTCATTCATATCGTTTCATTTAAAAGCTTAGTAGAAAGCGAAGGTGAAGAAATATGACAGAAACAAAAACATTACAATACATCGGGAGTTATAGCGCAGAAGATGCTATTTTTCTACTGAAAGATATTAGTGATGTTATGAAAGAGAGTCCAACAGAAGAAAGAGAACGAGCCATTCAATCTGGTACACATTACTCTGAAATGCTTCCGATAGAATATAAACCATCCAAGCCATATATGGATTTATTCTTTGCTTCACTCGAGCAATACAAACGGAAATTGGCGATTGCAGCCGGTGTAGTGGCTGAACAAATTATAAGGACGAGAGGAAAAAATCTTGTTCTCGTCTCACTAGCACGAGCTGGCACACCCATCGGCATTTTAATAAAACGATACATTCGTTATCAATATAATCTTGATTTACCGCATTATTGTATTTCGATTATTCGCGGGCGCGGCATTGATGAAAATGCCCTTCATTACATCCTGCAACAGCACCCCAATCAAACCATTCAATTCATCGATGGTTGGACTGGAAAAGGAGCTGTCACAAAAGAATTGAACCAAGCTGTACATTCATTTAATGAAAAAAATCATGAATATATTTCAGACTGCTTGGCTGTACTTGCCGATCCAGGTTACTGTACTTCTATTTATGGAACAAGGGAGGACTTCCTCATTCCAAGCGCATGTTTAAACGCGACCGTATCAGGATTAATTAGTCGCACGGTTTTAAACGACGCTTTCATTGGACCAAACGACTTCCACGGCGGTAAATATTATAAAGAACTAGAAAAGGAAGACTTGTCTAATTTCTTTAGTGAAGAGGTTACAGCATTATTTCCTTCCACCAGCTCTGATGTCACAAAACAACTAGAGCATATTATCTCAACATATACAGAACCATCTTGGCAAGGGCTGCAAGATATCACCTCAATTCAAAAGCACTTTGAAATTGAGGATATAAACTTAATTAAACCAGGAGTTGGGGAAACAACGCGCGTCCTGCTAAGACGAGTACCGTGGAAAATTTTAATTCGTGAAGAAACCAATCCAGATTTAAAGCACATTTTACTTCTTGCAAAAGAAAAAAATGTACCAGTAGAAATGTATAAAGATATGACGTACTCGTGCTGTGGATTAATCAAACCTCTTAGGGGGAAACCTTCATGATTTTCGCAAGTGATCTTGATCAAACACTCATTTATTCTCGCAAATCGTTTCGCGCGAATATAGAAGATGAACATATTCAGCTTATCGAGACTTTGGATGATAAAGAAATCTCTTTTATAACACATAAAGCCATTTCACTGTTACAGAAGTTACAATTACAAGCGGAGTTTATTCCTGTCACAACAAGAACAATAGAGCAGTTTCAGCGCATTACACTATTTCAAACTGAAGTCGTTCCAGAATATGCAGTTACAAGTAATGGCGGCAATATTCTTCATAACGGCAAACAAGATTTCGTTTGGAAAGAAACGATACAAAAGAAGCTTTCAGCAGAATGCTTGGAAAAAGAAGATGTATTAAAGGAATTCAGGCGAATTTCTCATGAAGACTGGGTCATTTCTCAAAAAACAGCAGATCACTTATTTCACTATTGCATCATCAAGCGTGAACATATTCCCAATGAAGAACTAGCCTCTTTCACTGCTTGGCTAGACGAACAAGGATGGACCTACTCACTACAAGGGAGAAAATTATATTTTTTACCAAAACCAGTGAACAAATGGGATGCTGTTCAGTACATAAAAGAAAAACTCCAGGCAAGCACAGTCATTACAGCTGGAGACTCTTTGCTTGATTTATGTATGCTAGAAGGAGCAAATCACGCATTTGCACCTCTTCACGGTGAACTTGAAACAAAACAAGGCAACTTACTACCTCACATTTCAAGAACAGAGGAAATTGGTATATATGCAGCGGAGGAAATTGTAAGTAAAGCCCTTCAGCTTATCCACAATTCTCTTCCTACCGCTTAAATTGATAACAGGAGTGATTTAGAATGGGAACAATTACATTAAGAAAAGAAGCAGTACGAGTTGTATTAGAGAAAAAGAAATTAACAGGCGTCGTTGCAAAGGTCGCACTCGTATTAGATATTTCTGGTTCAATGCGAACATTATATAAGAACGGCACTGTACAAGATGTTGTCGAACGTATTCTCGCAGTTGCAAGTCAATTTGATGACGACGGCTCGTTAGATATTTGGGTATATGATAATGAGTTTTCTAGATTGCCAGCTGTTACTGAAAAAGACTTTGCTAATTATGTAGAGAACCATATTTTAAATAACTCTTCTATTCATAAATTTGGCCGAAATGATGAGCCACAAGTGATGGAAGATATCATTAAAAAATATACGATTGAGGAAAAAGGCGAAGAGCCTGCCTTTGTTATTTTCATTAACGATGGCGGCTGTAAAAAAGGAATTCAAAAACCAGTTGTATCTTCTTCTAACCAACCGATTTTTTGGCAATTTGTCGGTATTGGTGATGGCAAATTTGATGTATTAAGAAAACTTGATGAAATGGATGGGCGTTTCATCGATAATGCTAACTTTTTCTACATTCGGGATATTGAAAAAACGACAGATGAAACATTATATAACAATTTATTAAGTGAGTTCCCAATGTGGATAAAAGAAGCGAAGGAAAAACGAGTCCTACTACTGTAAACATATTAGTAAAAAAGACCGCTATAAAAGCGGTCTTTCTTACGCTGATAATTCTTTAAGCGTATCACTTAGTTTAAATTTCCTTAACTGGAATGAAGCAATCATTGCTGCACTTGTCCCAAGTATAACACTTGCTACTGCTAGTAATAGAACTTGATTATATGGAATTGTAATAACGGTTAATTCTAAATTTGATAAAACGATATAGCTGAAAATTATACCGCCTCCAATTCCTATACATCCGGCTATTGCACCTAGCAGTGTGCCTTCTAACCATACAATTCTTCGCATTTGCTTAGGATTAGCTCCTACGGCACGAATCATACTAATTTCAGCGCGTCTTTCATGTAAACTTGCCACAATGGCATTCATTAATCCAATACCTGAAATAACAAAGATGATTACTACTAATAAACGAATTAACATCACCATTTGGGATAGTAACTGTTCTTGCTCTTTTAACAAATCATAACTATTGATAACCTCTACATTGTCTTTCCCATTTGTTATCTGTTTCACTTGCTTCTTAATTGTTTCAAAAGGTACCTTAGAATCTGCCATAATTTGAATCGATTCATAGCCTTTTACTTGAAACATATTTCGCGCCCATTGTTCATTTACAAAGACATAAGATCCTCGAAGTCGTAAGTCTTTCTCTATAATAGAAACGACTTGAATTTGCTGTTTTTCTTTCCCTTTTCCCTGTACTTCGATTGTGTCATGTAATTTAACCCCTAAATTTTTTGCTGTATCTTTTGTAATGACTCCTTCTCCATCTTTTAATGGCGTACTCAAGTTTTGTCCAGAAACAACTTTCATCTTAGTCACTTTTTGAAACGCAGTTATATCGGTACCGACAACTTCCATTGCTTCATAATCAAATTTATTTTGCTTCACAAACTCGTACCATTCTTCATCTGCCTTCTTAAAATCATAATTGACGAGTTTGGATGTAAAATCAGGAGCGATTCCAACAATTTCTTTTATCCCTTCAACTTTTTGGATCTTTTCTAACCAATTAAAAGGTAGACTTTCAATCCCTGTTGATTCCATCGGAACACGAATGACTAAATCCGCTGGTAAATTCCTTTGTAATCCTTGTTTCATTCCTTCATACATCGCATTTACATACATTGTTCCAACTAGCGATAACATAAATCCAAACGCTAAGATTGCAACTGACACAGCCGCCTTTTTACGGTAACGAATAACATTTCGGCCACTAATCGTTGTCTCAATACGAAATATCATTTGAAATGGTTTAGCGATAACCGGTGTAATAACATGAATACATAATGGAATTGTAAATAACAAACCAATTGCAAACAAAATCGCGCCAGCTGCACCTGGGTTAAACCCAATGTACTTCTCAGCGACTGCACCGCTTAAGCCAATTATTGCACCCACTATTAAAATAATAAGACTGAAGATACTCCATTTCCGTTCTTTCTTTTGATTGCTCGGAAGCCCTGGTCTTAGCGCTTCAACAGGAGGGATTTTCCTTACCATAAACGCTGGTATGATTGCGCCTATTACAGACATCATAATGCCTAGTAAAAATGTAATTAGTAAAATCTCACCTGAAATAGAAAATGATTCTTGCCCTGTACTCTCTACATTCACCCATTTGTTAATAAAAGAAGCGGCGAACTGATGTGTACTAGCCCCAAGAACAACTCCTACGAGCGAGCCGATCGTTCCAATACATATCGCTTCGAATAAAACGACGAGAATGACTTGGTTTGGATTACTACCAAGCGCACGTAATAAAGCCCACTGTTTAAAGCGACTTCTTACAGATAAAAAGAAACTGCCCATAATCAAAAGCGCTACAACAAATAGAGAAATGCCACCTAAGCTAAAAATTAATGGTTTCATCACATTCAATCTTTCAAATGCTTTATCTACATATGTACGCTGATCTATTTTTATATTTTCAAGCTTCTTATTTACCTCATTCGCAATCATTCTCTTCATATTGACATCAGATGTTTTCACTTGAACAAGATTAAATTGATTTGGAAAATTTAATTCCTTTTGCATCCAAGTAATCGGAAAATATGCACTATGTCCCATTGCTGCCATCAATGGCGGATTCAAAATCCCTACAACTTTAACAGCCTTTTCACCGTATGGGGGGAATGGCAGGCTAATCGTATCTCCTACTTTTATATTTTCTCGATCCGCATATCCCTTTGTAAGTGCTACTTCCGCTCCTTCCTTCGGATATCGCCCATCTTTAACTTTATAAGAATGCATATCGGGAGAATCTTGTTCAACACCCCAATACGATGGCTTACCAGCAAGTGCTTTATCATTTGGTAACGGATAAGGTATAAGTACTTTTGATATTTTCTCAGCATTTTCAAGACTATTCAGTTCTTTTAATTGGTCATTATGTAAGTACACATCATTTTTTCTATAACCAAATTGCAAATTATAATCACCGTAACGACTCACAACTTGCTCTTTCACGCTTTGTTCCACAGATTGATTCCCGAGTAATAGCATCGTTGCTAACATAACACCTAAGGCAGCCCCAAGAGCAATTAACATGTTTCTTAGCCAATTTTGTTTAATAGATTTTAACGCATATTTAATTGTCCAAAACATCGCTCTTATCACCTACCTTAAAGTGCCTATTCATAATCTCTTGAATTTTGGTCACTTGCTGCGGAATATGACGGAATTTCCAGCCTTTATTTTCAACATGTTCATGAATTACTTCACCATCTAGTAAAAAAATAACTTTATCCGCATGAGCTGCTACAAACGGATCGTGCGTTACAACAACTGCTGTTTGCCCTAATTCATCACAAGCATTCCGAAGTACTGAAATAATATTTTTGCTATTTTCAGAATCTAATGCCCCGGTCGGTTCATCTGCTAGTATAATAGCTGGTTCATTCGCAAATGCCCTTGCAATTGCAATCCGCTGTTGCTGTCCGCCAGATAACTGCGACGGCAAATGTTGCTCTTTTCCCTTTAAACCAACAAGCTCTAATAACCGCTTCGCTGTTATCGTTGCTTTTTTTTGCGGAACATTATCTAACAGTAACGGTAATCCCACATTTTCTTCTGCGTTAAATACTGGTATTAAATTAAACTGCTGAAAAATAAAACCGATTTGATGCCTTCGAAACAATGCAAGTTCTTTTTCTTTTAATGATGAAATTTCTGTACCATCTACTCGAATGCTTCCCGCTGTTGGAATATCCAATCCTCCAAGCAACTGTAAAAGAGTGGTTTTCCCCGATCCACTTGCCCCCATAATACAAACGAAATCACCTTTTTGAATTTGAAGATGAATTCCTTTTAATATCTTCGTTTTACTATCACCAAGATCAAATGATTTTTCTAACCCTTCAATTTCAATAATATTCATTTCATATCCCCTTCTTTTTCTATTTATCCATCTATATATTCTATAATAATTTGTATTTATTTGTAATATGAACTATTTTTTTCATCTTTTTGTAATTACAGGAGACGAATGATTTGATTACAAACATAGCAGTAACGGAAATAGTTTCAAAAATACTTTATTTGAAAAGGAGAACAAACTATCCACATATCCACAAATAGGAGGGTCAAACATGAAATATGTAATCGTTTATGCACAGCCTCATCCACAAATCTTCCATCACGCAATATCTGGACGAAGTGCAAGGGGTTGTGAATTGTGTATTTAAATAAGAGACTCCAC
>NZ_JBALQK010000135.1:14258-28699 GCF_036965845.1 Bacillus sp. JJ1127
GTGGAGTCTCTTATTTAAAACATATACTTAGACACTTTAAGATTTACACTCGGAACAAATTGTTTAATATCTTCCTCAAATAAGGCTATATCTTTCGTTTGAATAGAGGAGCTAATTTCTATCTCTTTTTCTGGCTTTTCCTGAAGAAAGATTCTATCTGCGTCATACTGAGAATGAAGAATACTATACCCTTTTAAATCAGCATAAGAATAACATCTTGAATCTATAATAATCCCTTTTTCATAGACTTCTGTTTTTCTAAAAGATTGTACCGTAATGATAACACTTAAAAGAATGATACCTATATAATTTGCTGCTTTTATTATAAGCAGTACATGATCTACTTCATGATAGCGAGAAAATAACCGAATACATGCACCTCCAAAAAAGTAACTAGCAAATATGAAGGAACTCCCTCTCAAAAATAATGGCCCTAACTTAGGATAATATGAAGAAACTTTTGCTCCAAGTTCACTTTTTCTTTTATTGAAGTGGACCATGATTCGGAGCATCATAAATATACCAAGAAGTACTATACATAAGATAATTGTAAGAATAAATTTTTCCATTGCTTCATCTCCTTATATCTATTTTATATTTTATTAAAATTTACAAAACATGCAATTATGCATAAAAAAACAGGCAACCTAAACGATTGCCTGCCCCTTATTACATATTCTCAATCCACTCCGTCAATTTATGCACAACCCTTGTTGGTTGTACTTCATATTCCGTTAACTTCTCCACAGTTGTGACTCCAGTGTGGACAAGTAGCGTGTGCATACCTGCATTGATCCCCGCTAAAATGTCAGTATCATAGTTATCCCCAACCATTAGTGCTTCCTCTTTCTTTATACCAAGTACCTTTAGCGCTTGTTCCATAATAATGGATTCTGGTTTACCAATGAAGATTGGGTCTACACCTGTGGATATCGTTACAACAGATGTTAGTGAACCGTTCCCAGGTAGTAAACCACGCTCAGTTGGAATCGCAATGTCTCCATTTGTTGAAATAAAAGTTGCGCCATTACGTACTGCAAGGCATGCTTTCGCTAGCTTTTCATATGTAATGTCACGATCTAATCCAACAACGACAAAGTCAGGATTTTCATCCACAAGTTCAAACCCTTTGTCCACAAGCGCTTCATGCAATCCTTCTTCACCAATCATATACACAGTTGCATCTTGTTTACGCTCATAAATAAAGTTCGCTGTTGCCATGCTCGTTGTAAATACTTGCTCTGGCTTAGCTGGAATATCGAAACGAACAAGTTTTTCAGCAACTTGCTCTGGCTTACGCGTTGAGTTATTTGTTACAAATAAATACGGGATACCTCGTTCTTGCAGTGCTTTCACAAAGTCGCTTGCCTCTTCAATTTGTTCTTCGCCGCGATACATTGTACCGTCTAAGTCGATTAAATAGCCTTTATACATCTATCTTGTCTCTCCTTTTTATACTGGCGTTCATACACTTCTTATATTAACCCTTTTTCCAAAAGAAAAAAACGCTTTATCCTAAAGCGTCCCATAACGTTCATTTTTTCTCTTTTATTCGATACGAACAATGGCAATTCCCATCACACATATTTGCTAACACGTTTACATCTGCTTCTGAAAACAATCGTTTATACATATTTTTCTCATCTTCACAAAGCTGTGGAAATTTCTCTGCAACAGCCATTAATGGACAATTTTGCTTTTTTAAGATGAAAGAGTGTTCGTCTTCTTTTATTACTTGTACCATATAGCCATTTTTTTCTTGAATAGCAGCTACTTCTTGCATTTTATATGCCAAGTTATCTTGACCACTCACCCGTTTTTGTAACTGTTCTTCCATTCTTTTCGTTCTTGCTTTTAACACTTGACGAAACACTTCTTCATCGCCAATATGAGCTAAATCTTCCAGCATATCTACTGCGAACTGTTTATACTCTTTCGGGAATGTATCTTCTCCCTTTTGACTTAGTCCGTATAAATATGTAGGCCTTCCAACATACTGCCTTACCATTTTGGAAGAAATAATCTGTTCTTTCTCAAGCTTACTTAAATGCCGACGTACCGCCATCTCTGTAATTCCTAGTGATTCGGCTAGTGCCGCAACGGTGTGCTCTCCGTCTACTTTTAAAAGGTGTACAATTTCGTCTTTCGTTGTACGTGCTTCCCCCATTTCTCATCCTTCTCCTTTTAACCGCTATCATGGACAATATAAAATCCCCAAAAGGATTTGGGGATTTTATCCATATACTTATTCTGCTACAAATGCAGATACGGGTCCTAATTCCTTTTCTAAATAACGGCGAATATTCGCAGGGTATTTTTCTACCACAGCAATTTGTTTTTGAATCGTTTCATATAATTCTTCATGATTCATTTGAATATAATCTTGCATAAGCATTTTTCGAAGAAGAATCACTTCTTTTATTCCTTCTCCTTCTTCCTCACTTATGACTTTTTCATCCATTAAAATATCAATAATATCTTCATAACTTCCTGGGTCACGCATAATAAATCCATCAATCATTGCATTACCAACATCTAATATGCAATCAATGATAAGATGCGACATGCGCTCTAATGCGTAATATTCAAAATCAGTTTCATATTGCTTTTTCTCTTGAAATGTATCTACTACTTGTTCTAAACATGTTAACATTTGTTCTATTTTTTTTCTGTCTACAAAGTACATGAATGTCACCTACCTGGAAATTAAAAGCACTTACATGTTAATTGTAACCGTTTCTTTTGAAAAAATCGACAATTTTTCGAATTCACCTTTTCCTTGTAATTTGTTATAGTTATATTTGTATGATTTTTGAAATTGGAGGAATGTCACCTTGGAACGTGAACTCGCATTAGAAATTGTCCGTGTAACAGAAGCAGCAGCCTTAGCATCCGCACAATGGATGGGCCGCGGAAAGAAAAACGAAGCAGATGATGCAGCAACTACTGCTATGCGTGATATGTTTGATTCAGTAAACATGGCAGGTACTGTTGTAATTGGTGAAGGAGAACTTGATGAAGCACCGATGCTCTATATTGGTGAAAAACTGGGAACAGGTAACGGTCCAGAAGTGGATATCGCCGTTGACCCATTAGAAGGTACAAACATTGTTGCTAAAGGCCTTGCAAACGCAATGGCAGTTATCGCAGTCGCAGATAAAGGAAACCTTCTTCACGCTCCGGATATGTACATGGAAAAAATCGCGGTTGGTCCAAAAGCAGCTGGTAAAATTAGCTTAGATGATCCAATTGAAAAAACAATTGAAATTGTAGCAGAAGCAAATAACAAAAAAATTCGTGACTTAACGGTTATCATACAAGAACGTGAACGTCATCAAGATATTATCGACCGTATACGTGCAAAAGGTGCACGTGTAAAACTATTTGGTGATGGCGATGTTGGTGCGTCAATTGCAACAGCTCTTCCAGGAACAGGTATTGACTTATTCGTTGGTGTTGGCGGTGCTCCAGAAGGCGTTATCTCTGCAGCAGCATTAAAATGTCTTGAAGGCGAAATGCAAGCACGCTTAGTCCCAATGAATAAAGAAGAAGAAGAACGTTGCCGTAAAATGGGATTAGAAGATCCTCGTCAACTTCTTATGTTAGATGACTTAGTATCTGGTGACGATGCAATCTTCTCAGCAACAGGTGTATCTGCTGGAGAACTACTAGATGGTGTGAAATTCCTTGGCGGAGATTTAGCAGAAACGTATTCTATCGTTATGCGCTACAAAACAAGAACTGTACGCTTTATTAAAACGCATCACCATTTAGACCATAAGCCTCACTTAAACTTAGATATTTAAAAAAGGAGCCATGTGTATGGAAGAACGTTTCTTTCTGTACGACGATACAGTCGCTACAAAAACGCGTTTCGTTAGTTTTATGGGGGAAAATGAGCGCCACGATTTAGCGCTTTTATACTCCGATCGTCATTATGGTAAAACGATTGTCCTCGATATGCAGCGTAATAAATTTGCAATCATCGGCACTGACGATTTAAACGAACCCGGCTACTTAGAGCATGCTTTTTCTGTCTCTGAAGAAATCGCAGAAGAACTGCGCTCATTCTTATTTGAACTTATTTAATCTTATGCACCAGCTATTGCGATAGCTGGTGTTTTTTTACATTTAACCATTGTATTAGAAACAGTCTTTGGCTCTCATCGCATCGACAAAGCTTTATCAACATATATTTCAGATTGGAGCCGCACCGCGATTGTAGACAAAATAAAGAACGGACACATTCAGTTGAACGGAAAAAAGATGAAACCAAATACAACACTTTCTGAAGGTGATCTTATTTCAATCTGCTTGTAAAGGAAACATATATTGTTACGAAAAAATATTTAACTAAAAAGAAATCCTCTTACACTTATCGTAAGAGGATTTCTTTTTACTTCTTCACTTTTCGTAATACAAAGTGTGCACAACCAAAATTGCAGTACTCGTATAAGTACTCCGATAATGTGCTAATTTTCGTATCATATGTCGCACGTTGGTTACTATCATCAAAAAAGCCGCGTAATCTGAGTTGATCGTACCCCCAGTCACCAACGATATAATCATATTTATTTAAAATTTCTGCATAGCGCTCTTTAAATGCTTCTTCACGAAAACCGTCACGATAGTCTTTAATTACTTCGTACTGAACATTATTAATGCTCACCGTAGCATGAATCTCCTGCTTTTGCTCCATCATTAACTTCCTTTCTAAGCATTCTTCTTTTTATCGTATCACAAAGCATAACAACCAACAATTTCAAATACAAAAAATTGAAAAGTAGTACATGCTATGGAGAAGGAGGTGACACACCTTGAAAAAACAAATGATACTCTCTCTTCTCACGCTTTCTTTATTTGCAGGTTGTTATTCGACAAATAAAGCTGAAATGGAACGCGAAGAAGGCAGCCGCGTCCTTGTTTCCAATAAAAATGACATGTATCATACAGAAAATACAAACACAAGGCTTACAAGAGTCGGATACTCTTCTAAACAAAAGAATGAAGTATCTAACAACCAAGTAGGCGCAATTAACCGTGAGAAGGTAGCTGAAATGATTACAAGTATGACTGTAAAACTCCCTGACGTCACAAATGCTGCTACACTTGTGACCGATGATGAAGTATTTGTTGTATACCGAGCAAAAACCAATGATCCTAAGCTTGTAGCAGATCAAGTATATAAAACGGCCTTGTCCATCGTTCCTCGCTATTATAAAGCATATATATCAACAGACCAAAAATTGATTTCACAAATTCAAGGACTTCAGTCGGGTGCATTAAATGATAAAGAATATACACAAAGCATTGATATGTTAAAACGTGAAATGGGTAAAAATCCACATTTAAATAATAGTCAAAACGCAACAATAAATGACATGATTAAAAAATAAGAAAGATGGAGGCTACCCACTTTAGACAGCCTCCATCTTTCTTATTTTTTATTACGATCTGCATACACTGCCATTGCATCACACATAAACCTAGCCAATCCTTCTCCAAATTGGTCAATATTTTTTGTAAAACGTTCATCGGCAACATACATTTGTCCTAATCCTTTAAATGCCTCTAATGAATATTGACCGAAGTTTTGCAAGTAATCGTACCATTCTTGAATCGCTTCTTGTGCTTCTTTAGAATCAGGCGCACCATTTCGAAGCTTAGCAAGCTTTCGATAAATGCTATTAAACTCCTCTTGCTTCTCTTTCGGCATGCCAGCTGCTGCTTTATTCGCTTTATCAATAGCTTCATCTCCCCATCGCGCACAGGCTTCTTGCTCATATGGGTTATGACTAAAATCAAAACCTTCAAATTTTTCTTTATTAGTCATTTTAATCTCTCCTTTTGTATGCTTGATTGTCTTATCAATCGTCGCAATCACCTTATCAAGCCTAACTCGCTTCTCAATTAACATTTTCCGATGCAATTGAAGCGCTTCTTCTCGGTCAAATGAAGGACTCATGATAATTTCTTTAATCTTCTTTAAAGGGAAGCCAAGCTCTTTAAAAAATAAAATTTGCTGCAACGTCTCCAGATTTTCATTGGAATACAGACGATAACCAGAATCTGTCGTCTTGTCTGGGGTTAATAACCCAATTTCATCGTAATGATGCAGTGTGCGCACACTAATACCAACTAAATCTGCTACTTCTTTTATCCTCATTGTCATGCTTTTCTCCTCCCTCATACATACAATAAAGTATCACGCAACGTAAGAGTCAATAAAAAAATAATGATTAAATGATATGTTTTTCCCCCGCATTAACGGACAATTATACACCACCTCAAAATCCAGTTAGGTTTGATAGAAACTGCCCGTAAATGCCGATTGATGAGAGCTAATAATCAGTAGTGGAGCACCACTGATTAAGGTTTCACTTTATATCAAAAAGCTTCTTCTCTCCACATTTCTCGAAAATTCATGCATAATGTAAAGGTACATATATTAGAAAGCGGTGAAAGTATGGTTTCAAATACTGTAATTACCAGTATGATTATTCAACTTGTTCTCTCGGTTCTGGTTCCAATTGCTGCATGTATTTATTTTCGAAAAAAATATCATATAAACTGGAAAGTAGTTGGAATTGGTGTTCTTATCTGGATTGGATTTGTACAAATTCTCGAAACACCTTTTCATGTATTTATGCTAGGAAATCCAACAACCTCTCAGCTATTAGAAAATCCATTTCTCTATGCAATTTACGTTGGACTTACTGCTGGTATCTTTGAAGAATTAGGACGCTTTATCGCCTTCTTTTTCCTACTAAAAAAGTATCAAGAATATAAAGACGGACTGGCATATGGAATTGGACATGGCGGAATTGCATCTATCTTAGTTGGAGGCTTAGCTGGGCTTCAAACTCTTATATTTGCCACTTCAATCAATAACGGTAGTTTCGCAAAACTGATTGAACAAACTCCTCAGCTGAGTCAGGTGCAAGATGCGCTCACTCATTCTCATTCGTATCTATACTTACTTGGTAGCTTAGAAAAAATCATGACACTTGTCCTGCAAATTGCCTTCACAATGCTTGTATTATACGGCGTAAAACATAAGAAATATATTTTCATTGCATATGCTGTACTTTTCCATGCCTTTGTGGACTTCTTTGCAGCTCTTTATCAAAAACACGTTATCAATATATTTGTCGCAGAGGGAATCACATTTATTTTGACAATTTGCGCGTTCATTCTCATTCGACAAATGAAAGAAAAACTAACAATGGAACCATTAAAGAGCTAAGCCCGCGTGGCTTAGCTTTTTTGAATAGAGGACTTTTTCTTCCTTTTGTCGAAGTATATATCGTCAACTTGAAAAAATGAGGGATGAATGTTGAAGAAACTTATTGTAATGCGACACTGCTCAGCAACTGGACAAGAGCGAGACGCAGCACTAACGATTGCAGGAGAAAAGCAAGCATCTGTCCTTGCTGAATTTCTCATAGACAATAATCTACAAATAGATTCCATTATTTCAAGCCCTTTTGTCCGAGCTATTCAATCCATTGCACCATTTTCATTACAGGCCAATTTATCAATCAGAGAAGATGAAAGATTAACAGAACGTATACTAAGCAATGCTCCAATGGAAGATTGGCTACAAAAACTAGAATATACTTTTACAAATATAGATATTGCCTTTTCAGGCGGAGAGTCAACTAAACAAGCGATGAACCGTGTTACATCGCTTATTCAAAATGTATTAGAGCAAGAACATCAAGTAACACTACTTGTCACACATGGAAATTTATTAACGCTTATTTTAAAGTACTTTGATGATCGGATTGGCTTTCAAGAATGGAAAAGCTTAAGCAATCCCGATGTGTATGAAATTACAATTGCAGAACAAGTAACAATCCACAGATTGTGGGGGAATACCATTGAAAATAGTCACACTAGATAATATTGAAGAGGAACATATTTGCTGCGCGATGTCTGACAAAAAAGTTAGGCGTGGTGTCCAGCTCAAGAAAGAATGGCTAAAAGATCGATTTAAAGAAGGACTTGTGTTCAAAAAATTAGATGTAAAAGGAAAGGTGTTTATTGAATACATTCCAGCTGAGTACGCATGGGTACCTATCGCCGCCCCAGGCTATACATTTATCAACTGCTTTTGGGTATCAGGCCGCTTTAAAGGAAAAGGTTACGGGGCTAGGCTTTTAGACGAATGTATCCAAGAATCTAAAGCACAAGGAAAACACGGAATTGCGGTTATTTCAAGCAAGAAAAAACAGCCATATTTATCAGATGGGAACTACTTCAAAAATAAAGGTTTTCAAGTCTGTGATACCGCACCACCCTATTTTGAATTGCTTGTGTATAAGTTCGATGCGAATGCACCAACACCACAATTTACAACCAGTGCAAAAGATATGAAAGTTCCATATCAAAATGGCCTAGTTGTCTATTTTACGAGCCAATGTCCCTATACCGATTATTATATCCATGAAGAATTAACTACTATTACCAAACAATATAACATCCCTTTCAAGTCCATTCAGTTGACATCACGAGAAGATGCTTGGCGAGCTCCTTGTGCTTTTACAACATATGGAGCTTTTTATAACGGAGAATTTTTAACACACGAAATTTTAAGTGCGAAAAAATTTGAAAAAATGATGATGAAACTGCAACAAATATAGAAAGGGGTATCACTAAAATATGTACGAAGAAGTAATCTCTTTATTACATAAAACAAATGCTTCTTACGAGAAATTTGAACATGAACCAGTTCTCGATTACGAAACAGATCGTGTTGTTCGTGAACGACTTGGCTTGCAAGGTGCTCCAAGTAAAAGTTTATTTTTAAAATCAAAATCTGGATCCTATTACGTGTTATTTACACTAGAGGGAACTCGTCTCGATAGAAACGAGATGAAAGAAATGACTGGACAGCGTTTATCCCTTTGCTCACCAGATGAACTAAGAGAACAAACTGGATGCATTCCTGGATGCGTTGCTCCTTTTGGCTATTCACAGGATGTAACTATTATTGTGGATAGTTCTGTTTATTCCTATGACAAAATTTTAATTTCACCCGGTGTTCCAGAGTTTACAATTGAATTATCCACAGAAGAATTGAAAAAGATTTTATCCACATGTCAAAATACAGTTTTAGAATACAGAAAAGAGAGCTGATGATTCAGCTCTCTTTTCTTATTATTTTGCTTCTGCTGTGTTTTCTTTCGCAGAACGTACTTGCTCATCTGCATGGTAAGAAGAACGAACAAGTGGACCAGCTTCACAGTGGCTAAATCCTTTGCTAAGTGCAATTTCTTTAAGCTCTGCAAATTCAGCTGGCGTGTAGTATTTAATAACTGGTAAATGTTTCTTAGATGGTTGTAAGTATTGTCCAAGTGTTAAAATATCCACATTGTTCGCACGTAAGTCGTCCATTGCTTCAATTAAATCTTCTCTTGTTTCACCTAGTCCCACCATAATGCTAGATTTAGTTGGGATATCAGGCTGCATTTCTTTTGCACGACGTAAGAACTCTAATGAACGATCATATTTTGCTCTCGCGCGAACTCGGTCAGATAATCGACGTACTGTTTCAATGTTATGGTTTAAAATATCCGGTTTTGCATCCATTAACATTTTTAGGTTTTCTTCTACTCCACCCATATCAGATGGCAGTACTTCAATAGACGTGAATGGATTTTCACGACGAACAGCGCGCACTGTTTCCGCAAAAACAGCTGCTCCACCATCTTTTAAATCATCACGTGCAACCGCTGTTATAACAACGTGTTTTAAGCCCATTTGTACTACAGAATCTGCTACGCGTTCTGGCTCTTGTAAATCAAGCTCTGTTGGTAAGCCTGTTTTAACCGCACAAAAACGACAAGCACGTGTACAAACCGCACCTAAAATCATAAATGTTGCTGTTTTTCTTACTGCCCAACATTCGTGAATGTTCGGACATTTTGCCTCTTCACAAACGGTATGAAGCTGCTTAGAACGCATCATTTTCTTTAAGCCTGTATAGTTTTCATTTGTATTTAACTTAATTTTCAACCATTCGGGCTTGCGCTTATATTCTGTTTGTTTTGTCATGTTATCAACTCCGCACAATATGAAATAGTTTACCATGTTCGCTTCTTTCAATGTAACATATCTATTCTAACGTATGAAAGCGATTTGCTCAAATGAAGATTCTAAGTTTTTTTCCAATCGTTCCCTATAATGAAATACCTCATATATCCCACACTAAAGAGAGTGATGTTGTGAAAGGAGTTTATTTCATGCTTCGAAAAATTTCTCTATTGCTTGCGATTTTCTTTCTTCTTCAGCAAAGCATTGCATATGGTGAAGACAATCAGCAAAGCATATACGAAAAGCGCATGACACTATATAAAGAAACAGAGCAATCTTCAGGCATTCCATGGTATTACCTAGCTGCAATCGATCAATATGAACGAAATATACGGAGCGTAAGAAGAGATATTCCGAAAAAACCTGACGCTATTATTTCGATTTATTTCAAGCCAGAAGTATGGTCGGGTCCTGCTAATGGCTCTACTAATGATACTCTCCCCCATACCATTTCTCTCTTCGGAGGAATTGGTTTAGATGGCGATAAAGATGGGCTTGCAGACGCAAATAATGACCGAGATCTTTTGCATACGGCAGCAACTATCATAAGGAAACAAGGAACTTCAGAAGACCGTATTAAAATTATGCTTTGGGAATATTATAGACGTGCAAAAACAGTTGAATTAATTACTGAATATGCTCAAATCTATAAGCATTACGGCCGTATTAATTTAGAAGGAAATGCCTTTCCTCTTCCTATTCGTAGTGATCATAGTTACCGTAGTACATTTGGTGCTGGAAGGAGCTTTGGCGGTAGACGAATCCATGAAGGAACTGACATTTTCGCAAGACACGGCGTACCAGTAAGATCTACTTGCTACGGCATAATTGAAACAAAGGGATGGAATCGCCTCGGAGGATGGCGCATTGGGATTCGTGACCTTCATAATAACTATCATTATTACGCGCATTTAGGTGGATTTTCAAAAGAAATACAGCTTGGACAAATTGTAGAGCCAGGAAAACTTCTTGGTTTTGTTGGTAACACAGGCTATGGCCCTCCTGGCACAGCTGGTAAATTCCCTCCCCACTTACACTTTGGATTATATAAAGACAATGGCTATACAGAATGGGCCTTTGATCCATATATGCACTTAAGCTTGTGGGAACGAAAGGAACGTGCGAGTTTAAAACGATAACCGTAGCAGATTGCTACGGTTATTTCCTTATACGCCGCCCATAATTAATATAACGAAAAGAAGTTGAACAAGAAGGCTACATACAAAACTAATCCACGCCCACTTATTTAATGAATGTTTCATTCCAAAAACCGCAAATACAATTGCTAAGAAAGGAAAAACATATCCACTATACGGTGCAAAACGATTAGGACTTTCAAGAATCGGCACATCAAATTTAGACATGATTATAAAGAGAACTACCGCGAAAGTACTACAAAAGATGGATGCTATATTCATCTTTCGACGAAATGGTTGACTTACAGCCATAAACTCATCTCCCATTTTCTTTTTTGTAACACGAATACCTTACTCATTCTTTTTCTTCCCATTACTATCTGGTACAACAACCCCGCCACTTCCATAATAAGCTGGCACTTCGCCTTGCACAATTCTTGTCGCAATTGGAATGTTTTGCTTGACCGTAATTTCCTTTGTCCGAAATGGAATAATAATTTGCAAGGTTACATCGACTTCCATAATAATTTTAATGGCTGTATTATTAATTCCTTGCGGTTCAATCTTCTGTTTAATATCCGTACCGACATGGCCAATTGTCGTAAAATGAATCGGAATATCCGGCCCTAAATTACCAAGGAGCGCATTATCTGTTATACGTCCAAGAGGCACCGACATTGAAACGCCACTCTCTTCGGAAAGACCGAGTGCTTGCATATCTCCCTTCTCCACCTGATGCAAATATTTCTCTATGTATGTGGTAGTCGATGTTAAAATCTCATTTACTTGCTTCGTATTTAAATCAATTGTAGATACTTTTCCATTCTTATCATTTTGTACTTTCATTAATGAATCTACATCAAATCCTTCATTAATTCGATCCTTTACCGCCTTCGTCATCACAACCGTCGCCATTTTCTGCGTCTGCATTTCCCCATACTTAATCAATGTTGGCTGAATACTTTTATTCACAATCCATAGCCCTTGTATTGTCATCAGTAAAAAGATAATAAACGAAATGAGTAATACATGCCTAAAGGGCAGCGGCCCCCTTCGAAACCGCGAAGCTTTTGGACGAAATGTACGCATAAGAAAACCCTCCTTCTTATATCATTTCTATGCAAGAAAGAGGGACGATATATGCTTATATCATTTTTAATAATGCATCTTTTCCAATTGTTCCTACTGGAATTCCTAAAGCCTCTGCTCCAGTAGTTACCGATTCAAGCGGCGCTTCAAGAAGCTGCTCAATCGTTCTTACGCCAACTGCGCGGCCAGCAATAATTCCTCGATCTCCTAACTTCTCATTTAATAGACCGACATCTAAAGCCCCGCACATAATATATCCTTTATCGCTCATAACAGCCAGCAAATTTGTTTTTGGAAGCTTTACGCTAACAGCTATAAACGTATTATTTTCAATGATAATAGGTTCAACGTTAACCATAGTTCACACACTCCCCTCTTTCTTATTTTTATGAAAAGAGAAAAATGAGTGTTACAGGTTAACTAGCCTATAGTTTGATTGAAGATGTATAAGTTATCAACATCTCTGTTAACACATCTCGCAATAATTCTGGCATATAATATTGCTTTTCAGAAATTGTGGATAGTTCTGGGTATAAGTACCCGAATGTAAACATATCAATTGTTCCCACGGTATATATGCGATTTAACTCCAGTGGCTCCCCATTAATGATTACCTCTTCAAGTAACATTTTATTTCCAGGAATCGTATCTTGGATCACTTCTACGCCATCATAGATCATCTTACCCATTACTTTTCCGCGGAAACCAAATCCTTTTACTTCAAGTTGCTCCATATGTGGACGGCTCGCTTTTAAAATAACTTCTCGTAACGTTTTCCCTGGCACTTTTAATGCGCATGGATTAATTGGATGTGGACAAATTCGGTGGATATCCCCTCTTGTTACAATTCCTTCTTCCAATCCTTCTAACAATACACCCGCATTCACCATTCCAATTTCCGCATTGCACCATTTTTTTAGGGCGCCTGCTAACATGCGGGAAAATTGGGTCTCTTGAAACCAATGAATTGGTAAAGATTCCTTTAAATCAATAACTGGCTCTGCCATAATCAAGTTACTTTCCTCTTGTAACATTTCAATTGTGGATAATGGCTCGCCATAAGCACTTAAACGCTCTGTTTTAATTGCCCTGCCATCCTTTTTCAACAACTGCTTCGTTTCTTTATCTACAGTAAGCTGAACGTGGCCAACGTAATGTCCCCACTTTTCGCAACAGCAAAGCAGCGTTCCATTCACAAGAACACCGCGCTCAAACAAGTGATGGGTATGCGCTCCTAAAATTACATCTATATCATAATTCTCCGCCATATATTCATCCATACTTTTCCCAAGGTGAGAAAGTACAACTGTAATATGCGCTTTATCTTTTACTTCTTCTAAAATGGATTCTAAATGCATCATCGGATCTTCAATATACCAATCTAACATTTTATAAAACGCTGGATAAGCTACTGTTAAGCCGATTAAAGCTATCGTAATCCCGTCTGCAGTTGTATGAAGTTTATAAGGCTTCGCCCAAGTAGGACGTACGCCTTCTTTTTCAAATAAGTTAGCTACGAGTATCTCAAATCCAGCATTATCATATAAATGGTTTAAATGCTCCTTCGCTAATGTAATTCCTTCATTATTCCCAATCGTTACATAATCATATAACGCTTCATTTAATAACTTCGTATTCCCTAGTCCGTTTGTCGCTTCCGTAATACGATGAAAACGATCCACATGATCGCCAATATCTAACGTTAAAACAGATTCTCCTGCTTCCTGTCTTCGCTTTTTCTCCTCTAGTACAAACCGAGAAATTTGCGGCCAATTTTCAAAATGACTATGTATATCGTTTGTATGATAAAGGTGAATAATTGTTTCTTTATTTATATTCAGAGAAAAAACCTCCTCTCAGTTCCTTACTGCCATTTACGCTACATGCACGCAATAATCCTGTAAATACTTTTCGTCTTTTCTTGCTATTTTACATTGTACTCTCATTAAAAGAAAAAGCAAAAGTTTCTCCTTTTTATATGGATTTTTTTACATTGCCCTTTTCGCAAATTGCTTCATATGTTCCATCTCTCGTTATTCCTATTTATCTAATTACCCCTCATACAAAATCTTCTGAAAAAACATTGCACTTTTGATAAAAAAAATATATATTGTATAT
>NZ_JBALQK010000135.1:28729-31054 GCF_036965845.1 Bacillus sp. JJ1127
GTATATAGAGTATATATACAATATAAAGACTAAGAGGGATTTGCATGCAAATAATTATTTCAAACAGTTCTAAGGAGCCGATTTACGAACAAATTACTAATCAAATAAAATCACTAATTTTGAATGGTAATTTAAAAGAGGGATCGCCACTCCCATCAATGCGCCAGCTCGCCAAGGATTTACAAGTCAGTATTATCACAACAAAGCGCGCGTATGAGGAGTTAGAAAAAGCAGGCTTTATTTATTCGATTGTAGGTAAGGGCTCTTTTGTTGCTGAACAAAATTTAGATGTCGTACGTGAGAAAAAATTAAAAGTTATTGAAGAACAGTTATTGTCTGTCGTTGCTAATAGTAAGGAAATTGGGCTACCCTTAACGGAACTGCGAGAATTATTAACTATTTTATATGAGGAGTAAAATGTATGGAGAATATAGTAGAGCTACACAATGTTAGCAAAACATTTCAAGGTTTTTCGATAGAGCAATTAAATTTACAAATCAAAAAAGGATTTGTAACAGGCTTCATTGGCGCAAATGGTACTGGGAAGTCGACAACCATTAAAATGATGATGAACTTATTAAAGCCAGATGCAGGTGAGATTAAAATTTTTGGCTTAGACTACGCATCGCACGAAAAGGAAATTAAAGAGCGCATCGGTTTTGTCTTTGATAGTAACGTATTTTATGAGGGCCTAAATCTAAAGGATATTAAGCGAATGGTCGCACCCGCTTATAAAAATTGGGACGAAACGATATTTAAGCGCTATGTAGAGCAATTTGAACTGCCGATGAATAAAGCGATTAAAACTTTTTCAAAAGGTATGCAGATGAAGGCTTCATTAGCGCTTGCGCTATCACATCATGCTGAGTTGATTATTATGGATGAGCCAACAGCAGGCTTAGACCCAATATTTAGACGTGAGTTACTCAATTTACTACATGAATTAATGCTTGATGGCAATCGCACCATTTTCTTCTCTACACATATTACGACGGATTTAGATCGCATCGCTGATTTTATTGCCTTTTTAAAAAAGGGACAATTAATGTTTAATCAGTCAATTCATGAAGTGGAAGAAAACTATGCATTAGTAAAAGGCAGTACGGATTTATTAGATCGCGATACAGAAAAAGCCTTTATAAATATTCATCGTGCACCGACTGGCTTTGAGGCATTAACGAACAATGTAGCTGAAGTTGAACAAATTTTTGGTAATGAGGTTATGATTGAACGCGCCTCATTAGAAGATATCATGTATTACTCGAAAGGAGTAGGGCATCATGCTTAATTTAATCAAGCGCGATTTAATTTTACAGAAGAAACAATTGCTCTTTTATTTAGGCTTCATTATCTTTTTTATTGTGATGAACAAGCACCACCCTATTTTTATATTTACGATTGCAAGTATTTTGATTCCAGTTAATACGCATGCCTACGATGCAAAGGCAGAAACAAATATTTTATTAAATTCTTTACCATATACACGTAAGGAAATTGTCGCTTCACGTTATATTGGAGCAATTGTTTACATGTTGCTAGCAATTACTATAACAAGCGCAATGCTTATCATCTTTCAAAAGTCATTTACTGTAGAGCATATTATAATGAGCAATGCATTATTTTTACTATTTGCAGCCTTTACATTTCCACTATTTTATCAATTTAAACAAGATCATCTATTTTTGATTATTATGAGTTTATTTTTAGTAGTAACTTTCTTTGGTCCAGGTGCGGTACAATTTCTTGCAACAGAGTTTAATACAGTTACCGATGCTATTTTCAGCTTATCTGTACCTGCATTGTATACCATAGCTGCGATTATTATTATATGTGCTTATACGATTTCATGGGGAGTATCATTAATCATTTATCAACGTAAAGCATTTTAATTCGAAATCTTCTGTATTATAAAACAAAAATTTAACATGCTATCCTTGTTAAAGTAGCAAAATCCGGTGAGATTTCAACATATCTTTTCAATATTTCGAGATTCACGATCATTTAACAAACTTAAAAAAATAATTTCTCGCCCAAGGAAAATCAGAAAAAAAAGCGCCCTGTAAACAGGGCGCTTCGAACGTATACATCACCTTTAATTATAACTAATATTATAAGTTGGGTATAATGTCGTTCCGCTAATCCAGATTTTTATTTCATTTGTTAACGGAACATTTTGTTCATTAATAACAGTTCTCCACCATTCCCATGCAAGACCTGTACATTCTCTCGCTAAGACTTTTATATTTTTTGAATTAGGTGGAAGTGATATGACTGTAGAGAAATGAGCAGTTTTGTCTTTGTTATTCCCTTCCCAAGTTTTATGGG
>NZ_JBALQK010000136.1:0-527 GCF_036965845.1 Bacillus sp. JJ1127
TTTAATGTTCATATTAGAAAAAACATTATATCCCCAAAATTAAATGCTACGAATCACTTCACTAAGTGAAAGAATTATAATCTGATAATTAAGCATAAAATATAATGGTTTTCATCAATCTATATGAATTGTTTGATAAAAAATGTTTTTAATATAATTTAATAGTACCTTGTATATCGACTTACTTTATTTGGAAAATGTAAAATTGCATATCAATATGGCCATATCAACGATAAATAATCCATAAAATTATTATCTATAAATAGCAATTATATTTTCCATAAACATTGCAGGGGAAAGTTTTTTATACAGGGAATAAGATGAGATATGCTAAAAATATTTCTAAACGTATAGGTATAAACTAGATACACCTAGAGAATACAAAGCGAAAAACAAGGATAACAATACAGGAGATAAAACGCTTGCAGAGTATAAAATGAAAAGTAATAAAGAGTGGAATTTGATCCCTCATTAACGGGTAGCAAGACCCCACCTTAAGATTGAGAGAGAAGCAAAGAAGATAGGTG
>NZ_JBALQK010000136.1:547-9407 GCF_036965845.1 Bacillus sp. JJ1127
GGTTCTGTTGCAAAGTTTTTGAAACTTACATAAAAGTGAAAGGCGAAGTCTTGAATCAGACTCCGCCTTTTCGGTGTATAGGAAATTGTTAAATGGTTATTTAACGATGTAATCCCAGATTTTCTATGTTTTGGACAACTTTGTAACAGAATCGATATTTCCCTATTGTTGTGGAGTAACATGTTCCACTTTTAATTCTTTTATTCCTTCTTTTAATGCGGACACATCTGTTTTAAATGTTTTCCAACTATCTTTAGCTGCATCCAAGTTAGGTTTTAAGAATTTAAATTTGTTTTGATCATCTTTTTCAGATGTATTCTCAATCTGTTGCAGTACCGCTGTATATTGAGAATCTAAATTATTCCATTGCGTGGACATATAAGTAAGGGCATTAATAGCTCCGTCAATCGCATTATACATCTCACTAATATTATTATATGTAACACCGACTACACGATTTAATGTTACTTTATGATCTACAGGCTGATTTACTTTTTCTAATAATGGTGCTACTAACGGCTGTAACTCTTTTAATTGATCTTCTGCTACAACTACTATTATACCACCAATCAACGGTAGGCCTAAAACGGCACCCTTCATTACATTGAATCCATCAGATTTTAATTTGTTATAACGATTTATTTTCGCTAAAATTTCATCTAGGCGCTTTTGATCCTCCTCAATCTCAGCGTCCTGCTTTTTTAAAATCGACTGCAAGAGATCTTTATGTTCTCCAAATGATTTAACATCTTGTCCAATATTGTTTTTTAACGTAGTTAATTCTTGTATTAATTTTTGTGTATTCTTTTGGTTTTGTTGAATTTCAACTCGTAAATCTGTAATCCCTTCTTTTAAAGTATCTCCATCCCCTTCATTAATTGCCTCTACTAACGCATCATAATAATTGTCAAATTGTGTATCGTATTCAACAATGCCTGTCAATGTATTTAAAAGCTGTCTTTTTACTTGTGTATCCCATTTAGCAGCATGCTCTCTTGCGTTCTTTTGATCTTGTACAATTTGATTAGGTAAATTTGGAGCCTCTTTCATATCAATTCTTTCAAAATTCACATCTGGATTATTAATTAACATATAAGAATATCCATTCATGGATTTTGCAAATACCCCAGCATCTTGCAAAGCTTTTTTCATCTGTTCTTTATTTGCTGAAAGAGACATATCTCCGTTAGTCTGTTCAATTTCACTTGCAAAAGCTGTTACTGGTGTAACTACATTAGCTGTTGTAATCGTTAAAAACGTCGATACAGCTAGTAATTTGTAAGGGATTTTATTTATCATTTCATCTTCCTCCATAGGTTATGATTTTAAGTTCTATATTCCTAGATCTTCAACGAACTACTGTTGGGTTCTCTCCTTGCACACGCTTGAGAAAGGGGAGTTCTTTCGGATGGAGTGTT
This sequence comes from Bacillus sp. JJ1127, assembly GCF_036965845.1. Taxonomy (NCBI): domain Bacteria; kingdom Bacillati; phylum Bacillota; class Bacilli; order Caryophanales; family Bacillaceae; genus Bacillus; species Bacillus sp. JJ1127. Next base: position 1,966 of record NZ_JBALQK010000136.1, read on the forward strand.
AAAAACTCTCGTTATTATTTGTTTCCATAGAATGTAAGGTCCTTACGCCCCCATTTAAACACTATGTTTTTTATAAGTAAACAATAAAATTGCATCATTTTTTATTTGATAATTCGGGTAATTTATATTCGCATTATAAAAATATTATATTTAAAAAATTAAATACCACTAACCACTTCACTAAGTGAAATAATTATACTCTAATAATTAAATGTAAAATGTAATGATTTTCATTGATTTATATTAATCTCTTGCAAAAAAATATTTTTAATATAATTTAATGATCCTTTATATATCATTTTACTTTATTTGGATATGTAAAATTACATACAAATATAGTCATATCAATCATAAATTTTCGTGTTGTCTTTTTGCTTGTTTCACACGCAAAAAGACTGTCTTGGTTTCTTCTTTTCATACTTGAACAGTGCTTCAAATTAAATTCTTTTCACAAAAAAAGCCCATCTATTTTGATGCGCTTTTATCCATACATACAAAGAACATTATTCTATTATTTCATCGCTTCTTTGACAGCATCTTGAATCATAACAACCTCTGTTTTCATATCTACAGCCGTTTCCTTCTCATCAATACATTCATACTAAAACTCTAAATGCTTTTTATCAATTTCATGCTGGGAATTTTCGACCTCTATCCCGCCTTCTCCTTGGACAGAGTACCAATATAAGTATTCTTCTCCATCTCTTATTTCCCGGAAAATTGTCTCTACATACATTTTTTCGTCGTTTAATGTTAATAATACGTCTTTCATATGATCATTGAGTAGCTTCATCCATTCATCAACACGGTGGCTTTTTCCTTGTTTCACCTTGAATCTTGTTAATTCGACATTCATCTTTTATTCTCCCATCTTCTTACGTACATATAAAACGTATTCCTCTGGATAATCAAAACCTAGTTTCCTCGCTAGCTTTTGAGAAGGAATATTATCTATATTACAATCCCAACATGGCGTAATATGATGTTGGATACAGTGGTCTATGAAATATGTTGCAACTAACCGGGCTAATCCTTTTCCTTGATGGTCTGGATGCGTTGCGATGTCAATTTCGGCAAAGCCATTCCCACTAAAAATTGACACACATTCTGCAACCACCTTTTGACCTTGTACAATACAAAATCCAAAACCATCGTTCAAAAACGTTTCTTTTGATCCCCAATACTCTTTATAATATTGCTCCGTAAATTCGGTACTTTTTTCAATTATATTTTTATCAATACGCTTAATCTCGTATGTGAAATCATCTAATTCTCTCTTTCTATCTTCAAAAATATCCCTCTGAAATCGAAATGTTTTTCGCGGGATTTTCTTCAAAGAATCCTTGAAATGATTTTCAATAACCATCTCCCACTCTTTACTAGAAGTAAAGAGTGTAAACCGTTTCTCCTTGGTTAAAACGTCTTTTTCAATATACGAAAACAAAGTATGTTGAAATTCCTGATCATGGGCATCTCCAAATAGATAGTAAATGCCATTAACAGTCGCAATTAACCCTGCTGTTGATTTTTCATTTGCAACAATCTCACCATCTATGATTCGGTCACATACTGCATAAGCAAAAGTAGATGCCTGTTTGCTCGCCTCTAAAACCGGAAGAATCGTATGATATTTTGCTAAGGTTATCTTCTTCATACATTCTCCACAATAACTGTATCTGCCTCTAAGTTTTCGAAACAAAGATTCACAGTTCGCTGCAGAGCCCTTGTTCTGTGAATAGTACCTGCTGGAATTAAAATAGAATCGTTCGGTTTTAGTACAGCTGTATCCTTATCTTGAAAATCAATCAGTAACTCTCCTTCGAGTACCATAAATAATTCATCCGAATTGGAGTGAAAGTGCCAATCATATTCACCCGTAAACACCGCAATCCGTAAACAATGGTTATTCACATTTGATACAACAAAATTTTTGTGCTGCTCTTTAATATCTTTTGTGAGTTCTAATAAATTTACCTTTTCCATCTTTATTCCCATCCCCTAATCAATTTACTACTTCCCCCAAAACCATCCAATTGCAATGACAATCGCACAAACCCAAAAACCCATTTCTCCAAAATCAAACGTCTTTTTCTGCTTCCTTGCTTTTTTCACTTCTTCTTTTAGCTCTTGTACAGTTTGTTCTAAGCTAACAATCGCTTCTTTCATCTCATTCAGTTCACTTTTCTCCTGTACGTTTTCCTCTGCTTCTTTTGCTAAATTCATTGCTGTACGCCCTCTCTATAATCTTCTATATCATTCTGAATAATGAAACATTTCAAGATAATCCTTTCCAGCTTTAATCTCCGCCGCCACAATCGCCCCCATCACTTGAACTACTACAGTCACTATCACCGTAATCTATCATTCCACTTGATGAATCGGAAGTATAAGAAGACTGTCTTCTTCTTTGTCCTCTTTTTCTTTCCTCTTTTCGTCTCTTTTCCCACTCGTCTTTCCTTTCATGTTTTGGCCATATTTTATAAAAGGCCAGACCATAGATACATACTGTTATAATCATAAAAATGGATATTAAAGTATCTTTAAGAAATCTTGGCCGTATATCTAATAGGATAAATCCACCAATGGAAAAAACACAAATAATAACATAAATAACGATAGCCATAGAACGAAATGTATTAGATACGTGAAAGGCACCATCTTGTTGCAGCGTTATACTCTCTTCTTGCCCTTGAAATGCTTCATATTTCTGCGATCTTTTTTTCTTTTTCTTATTACTTTTTATTCCCAAATTGCCCCCCTCTCTTGCTTTAAATCCCTTTTTATACAATTCAAACCTATCATAAAGTGAACAAAGCTAACAAGAATAAAATTCCACTTTTAAGAGCTTTAAAATAAAAAAAGACCCTCCTCATATAAGGAAGGTCTCACAATTTTTTCTATTATGATAAAGCAGGAGCTTTTTCAAGAAGCTCTTTCGCATCAGCATATTGTAAACCATGCGCTTCTGCAACTGCTTCAAATGTTACATAGCCATCTAATGTATTAATACCTTTTAATAATGCAGAATTGCTTAGGCAAGCTTGTTTGTAGCCTTTGTTTGCAATTTGTACTGCATATGGTACTGTTACGTTTGTTAATGCAAGAGTTGATGTACGTGGAACCGCACCTGGCATGTTTGCAACTGCATAATGAACAATGCCGTGTTTTTCATAAGTTGGGTTATCATGAGTTGTAATGCGGTCAGTTGTTTCGAAAATACCACCTTGGTCAATCGCGATATCTACTACAACAGAACCTGGTTCCATTGATTTAATCATTTCTTCTGTTACAAGTTTTGGCGCTTTTGCACCTGGAATTAATACCGCACCGATTACAAGATCAGATTCTTTTACAGCTTCTGCAATGTTGTAAGGGTTAGACATTAACGTTTTTACTTGGTTACCGAAAATATCATCTAATTGACGAAGACGTTCTGCACTTAAGTCGATAATTGTTACGTCAGCACCTAAACCTACTGCGATTTTCGCTGCATTTGTACCAGCTTGACCACCGCCGACAATTGTTACTTTGCCGCGTTTTACCCCTGGAACGCCTGCAAGTAAAATACCTTTGCCGCCTTTTGTTTTTTCAAGGAACTGTGCACCAATTTGTGCAGACATACGACCAGCTACTTCACTCATAGGTGCAAGTAGTGGTAAAGAACGATTGTCTAATTGTACTGTTTCATACGCAATTGATACTACTTTCTTTTCAATTAATGCTTTTGTTAATTCTGGCTCTGGAGCTAAGTGTAAGTATGTGAATAAAATTAAACCTTCACTGAAATAACCATATTCACTTTCTACTGGCTCTTTTACCTTCATAACCATATCTTGATTCCATGCTTCTTCAGCAGTTTCAACAAGTTTTGCACCAGCTTGTACGTATTCTTCATCTGTAAAGCCTGATCCTAAACCTGCACCCTTTTGAACAAAAACTTCATGACCATTGTGTACTAAATGTACAGCACCGGCTGGCGTCATTGCCACACGGTTTTCATTGTTTTTAATTTCTGTTGGAATACCGATACGCATTATTAATTCCCCCTTGAGTTATGAAATGACCCCTGAATCATTTTTTTAAGCGCTTTCTACGCTCTTATATTCTAACATAATATCTCAATATTTGACAAAAAAATAATACGAGTTTTCCGATAGATTTTCCCCCGCATTAATGTCTGACTGGTGAGGGCTAACCATAAGTAGGGGATGAAACTCACCACTTATGGAAGTTTCACTTTATCTATTTTTATCGATATCTATGAATAACATCAACTGCTCCTGTTACTTCAATGATTGAACCCGTAATCATATCGGAATCTTCTTCGCATAAAAACGAAATTGTTCGCGCAATATCTTCACCTGTTCCCGATCTACCAATTGGTGTCCGGCTATCTTTCATCGTACGTGCCTTTTGAATCGTCGCCTCTTTCATTTCACCAATAATATCTCCTGGACAAACCATATTCGCTGTAATGCCATATTCCGCTTCTTCATAAGCAACTGTTTTCGTTAACGAAACAAGCCCTACCTTTGCCGCAGCGAATGCAGAACGATAAATCCAACCAGGTGCACTATCAGCCCCTTGGAATCCATAGTTGATAATGCGGCCAAAATGTTGCTCCCTCATAATGGGAACGACAAGTTTTAATAAGTGAAATACCGCTGTTAAGTTCCCTTGTATCATTTCATTCCATTCATCTTCTTCATAATCCACTAACTTTTTTCGTTCAAATACATAGGGACCCGCATTATTAATTAAAAAATCAATTTTGCCAAAACGATGAATTGCCTCTTCTACTATTTTATGTAAATCTTCTTTTTTCGTGACATCCGCTTGCACGAACTGTAAACGTTCTTCTATATGTTTATACTTTTCTTTCATTATTGCTACAGCACTCATATCGCTATGATATGTTACTGTTACTGAATATCCTTTAGCCAATAATTTCTCTGTTACTTGCTTTCCTAAACCTTTCGTACCGGCCGTAATGAGCGCGTGTCTCACAAACATGCCTCCTTTTAAATTGCTATAATTCATATGTAACAAGTTCTTGCTACAATTACAACTAAAAAGAATTGAAACAGACTTTTCAAAATTCTGTAACGTTTTTGACAAGCACATTACCATAATTTGTTTTATAATAAAGTTGTAAAGGGTTATAAAAATGATTGGGAGGAATCTACTATGAATAATACATATACAAATATTTTAATTGCGGTGGACGGTTCTAAAGAAGCTGAAAAAGCCTTTAAAAAAGCAATTCAAGTTGCAAAACGTAACAATGCTACATTAACAATCGCTCATATTGTTGATGTAAAAGCATACTCTGCAGTAGAGGCATATAGCCGTGCAATTGCTGAGCGTGCAAATCTATTTGCAGAAGACTTATTAGAAGACTACAAAAAGGTTGCAACTGAAGCTGGTCTTGAAAAAATAGAAACTGTATTAGAATTTGGTAATCCAAAATCTAAAATCTCAAAAGAAATTGCTCCAACACATAAAGTAGATTTAATTATGTGTGGTGCAACTGGTTTAAACGCCGTAGAACGTTTCTTAATCGGTAGCGTCTCTGAACATATTATTCGCTATGCAAAATGCGATGTCCTTGTTGTTCGTGGTGATGAAGAGCACGGTGAGCTTTAATTCATAAAAATAAATAGGGTAGGCAAGAGGAAATCTCTTACCTACCCTATTTTTATTTATACTTTAGGAATTCGATAATCCGGATTATGCTGCTCCCAACCACCTTGTGTATCTACACTAGAATCTCCATCACCATCTACCCATATTGTTCTACCATCAGATAAAGTTCTTTCATGGGGTGTTACATGATGAGTATTCGGATTTTCCTCCGTTGTATACTCTGCATCAGTTGCTTCTGGAGCTGTTGCTTGTGCTATACTATCACTTTCTACCCCTTCTGCAATTCCATCTGCACCATCAATTATATCAATAACTCCAACTGAGAAGACGCCTACAGCTGCAACTTTAGCTAATTCTTTTCCTGCTTCTATTGCTTTATCAGTATCTCCCTCTCGTATCGCTTGTACAGTTTCAACTCCCTTTTCTGAAACATGTACAACCCCTTTTCCAATTGTCGTTGCCGTATCTTGGACTGTTCCGATTATCTCTTTATATCCTCGCTTCGCTTGCTGTTTATCGTCAGTAATGAGCCCACCTATAGCATCATACGTCCCATCAGCAATATTCCCAACGATTTCTCCAGTTTTAACAGTAGCTTTATTAACCCCTTTTCCAACATCCTTTATGAAATTACTATTCGTAACTTCTCCTACCGCTTCTATCGTACCGCCAACTACTTCAGCTGTAACTTTCGCCACCGCTCTAGTTGCTAATTTAATTAAACTCATACCGCATCCCCTTTAATTAATATTATTATATAACATTATTGAAATTCTAATTTCCTAACATTAGGTTAACATACATTTTTTAGAAATAGACGGACAAAATATATGTGTTTAGAAAAGGAGGAGTCTTTATGGGAGATCATGAACGTATTATTTTAGATGTAAGCGAGCAAGAGATTGAAATGTTAAATACAATATGCTCACACTTTGAAGAAAAACATGGTGTTGAACTAAGCCATGGTGCATTACTTCGAGATTTAATGGATATTGAGTATATTCGAATTACGGAAAATCGACATAAGTATGATTAATCGATGAATTTTTAAGCCTAGAGCGTGTTGTTCTAGGCTTAATTACATCCACGCGAAAAATGTTATAATTAGGAAAAAGAAGTGTGGAGGATACTTAAATATGAAATCTGAAAATATCGCAAAACATTTTCACACATTGCACCAGCAAAGGTCTCAATTTCTTCCTAAAATACAATCACTATCACAAGAAGAACTATGGTATCGAAATGAAGATGGAAAATGGTCGATCGGAGAGCATTTCTATCACTTATATTTAATTGCTAGAATGCTGAAAGTCGCAATTAAGTTTTCTTTCGTCCTTTTTCCATATGCCAAGATGAGAAGGAATGCTCCATTTGCAACTGAAATACATGACATTTTTGCAGAATTCAAAGAAAAAAAAGGCAGAGGAATGAATGCTCCTTTCATTTTAGTACCACCAAAAAAGATCTATCATTCTATGAATGGAGAAGAATTAGAGCGATTGCTAGTAAACGAAACAAATGCAATACAAGCATTTGTTAAAAATATAGAAGAGGATATCGCAGGGCACATTGTATTTTTGGATCCAATTGCTAAGTATCCTAATCTCATTCAGGCCATTCAACTTTTAGCGATTCATGAGAAACATCACTTTGCAATCATTGAAAATAGCTATAGAATGATGCATGAATGTATATAGTATAGAAGTCTAAAAGTAACCATACACTTTATACTGACCTTTTCTTCCTATATAAATCCATTTTCATTTTTCGACATCCAAATCCCTGCTATGCAGAAT